>JAFQFS010000178.1 GCA_017398585.1 Clostridia bacterium | reverse complement strand
TTCGGGGAAAACTTTTTTTAAAAAAAGTTTTCCCCGAAGAACTCTATTTGATTAACTTACTGAGCAGCGTCTACGATCTTTGCGAACTTTTCGGGAACGAGAGACGCACCGCCGATGAGGCCGCCGTCTACGTTGACCTTGGAGAGGAGTTCAGCAGCGTTGCCGTCGTTCATGGAGCCGCCGTACTGGATGGTCATTGCTTCAGCGACTGCATCGCCGTAGAGCTTTGCAACGGTTGCGCGGATGAGGGCGCATACTTCTTCTGCCTGATCCGGAGTAGCGGTGAGACCGGTACCGATCGCCCATACGGGTTCGTATGCGATGATCACGTTAGCGATCTGTTCAGCGGGGATACCTGCGAGGTCGAGCTTGGTCTGCATAGCAACGATTTCTTCGGTGATGCCAGCCTGTCTTTCTTCGAGGACTTCGCCGAGGCAGAGGATGACCTTCATGCCTGCGTCGAGAGCAGCCTTGGTACGGAGGTTAACGGTGGTATCGGTTTCGCCGAAGTACTGTCTTCTTTCGGAGTGGCCGACGATAACGTATTCAACGCCGCATTCAACGAGCATATCCGCAGCGATTTCACCGGTGAACGCGCCCTTCTTTTCGAAGTGAACGTTCTGAGCGCCGATCTTTACATTGGTGCCCTTGGTTGCTTCCATAGCGGCAGCGATGTCTACGAACGGTACGCAGAGGACAACTTCACAGCCGTCCTTGCCGGCGGTGAGTTCAGCGGTCTTTGCTGCGGTTTCTGCAGCTGCCTTGGGGGTCATGTTCATCTTCCAGTTGCCTGCGATGATTACCTTGCGGGATTCCTTTTTCATTTTTCTATACCTCTTGTTATTTTCTTTATGTCTATCAAATGGGGAATACCAAACTTTACGTTTGATTTATTAGGAAGAAAAACGCTGAAGCGTTTTTCAAATTTTATGTCCCTGCGCGGGACGGGCGCCTAAGAGGCTTTCGCGCGAAGCCTCTTAGGGATCTCGCGCGCCAAAGGAAACACGGAGTGTCTCCAGTTCCCCCTTGGATTCTCCTTGCGCTTCTGAAGCTGAGTGGTCGGGACAAAAACCGACACGCTTGTTCCGGCGGAAGGGTTGCGTGGATTATGCGCTGACCGCGGGACAAGGGTGGAGTTGGGTTTATGCAGGGGACGTTTGGCTTGGATCTTCGGTCTGCACTCGCTTTGTCCGTCTTTTCAGATGGAAAGCTTTGGAGGAGGGGGCGCGGGGGAGGTACTTTTCTCGAAAAGTGCCTCCCCCGCAAAACTATATTTGATTAATTACTTGTCGAGAAGGCAAGCGATGCCGGGGAGTTCGAGACCTTCGAGGAATTCGAGGGATGCGCCGCCGCCGGTGGAGATGTGGGTCATCTTATCTGCGTAGCCGAGCTGTTCAACTGCTGCTGCGGAGTCGCCGCCGCCGATGATGGAGATTGCGCCGGATTCAGCAACAGCCTTTGCAACTGCGCGGGTACCGCCTGCGAAGTTGTCCCATTCGGAAACGCCCATCGGGCCGTTCCATACAACAGTGCCTGCACCTGCGATGCTCTTGGAGTAGAGTTCCTGAGTCTTTTCGCCGATGTCGAGCCCCATCCAGCCGTCCGGAATGGAGTCGGAGTAGATGCGCATGAAGGTAGCGTCTTCCTTGTATTCGCGAGCGATGACGTTGTCAACGGGGAGGAGGAAGTTTACGCCCTTATCCTTTGCCTTAGCGAGGAGTTCGAGAGCGAGTTCGAGCTTGTCGTCTTCGCAGATGGAGGTACCGATCGGGTTGCCGAGAGCGCGGAAGAAGGTATATGCCATACCGCCGCCGATGATGAGGGTATCAACCTTTTCGATGAGGTTGTTGATAACGCCGATCTTATCGGAAACCTTAGCGCCGCCGAGGATTGCTACGAAGGGTCTCTTCGGGTCGTCGAGGGCCTTGCCCATAACGTCGATTTCCTTCTGGATGAGGTAACCGCAAACTGCAGGGAGGTAATCAGCAACACCTGCGGTGGAACCGTGTGCACGGTGAGCGGTACCGAATGCGTCGTTTACATAGATTTCAGCAAGGGATGCGAGAGCCTTTGCGAATTCGGGATCGTTCTTTTCTTCTGCAGCGTGGAAACGAACGTTTTCGAGAAGCATAACTTCGCCGTCCTTCAGAGCAGCAGCCTTAGCCTGTGCGTCGGGACCGATAACGTCTGCAGCGAGGGTAACCGGGATACCCTTTTTGGTGAGGTCGTCAGCAACGATCCCCAGGGAGAGCTTGGTGATATCCTTAGCGCCCTTTTCGAGAGCAGCAGCCTTTGCAGCTTCCTGTTCTTCTGCCGGGAGAGCTTCGATCTTCTTGATTTCCTTCTTGTCGAGCTTGAGCTTTTCGTCGAGAACGTTGTGGGGTCTGCCCATGTGAGAGCAGAGGATAACCTTTGCGCCCTGAGCTACGAGGTATTCGATGGTCTTCATAGCGCCGACAATACGCTTGTCGTCGGTGATAACGCCATCCTTAACCGGAACGTTGAAGTCGCATCTTACGAGGACTTTCTTGCCGGCAACGTCGATATCTTCAACGGATTTCTTGTTGTAAGTCATATGATGATCCCTTTCTTCTTTGAAGGATTGAAAATTTAAATTTTTTCCATCCATTAATATACCACAAAATCGCTCTATAATCAATGGTTTTTGAAAAATTTACAGTTTATTTTACTTTGTTTTCCCGCGGGGGATAGAAAAGACCCGGCGTTTTCCGTCGGGTCCTGGAATATTGTTTATTCGATCGGTTCGTATACGGGTGTCAGTTCATCCATCGGAGTGATGCTGTAGACCTGTCCGTCGAGAGAACAGATACGTTCGTTTTTGCCGCCGCAGATAAAAGGATAGGTATGGTCGCTTTCGCCGTGGGCGTGAACATCTTGCACAGTGCGGGAGCCGCACCGGGAGCATTCATAAATCGTATAAACACTGTGGATGTTGTATTCGCAGGTTTTCATGTATCCTCCCCACATGACGGGATGACGGCCTTTGGAGTAGGTTTCAACTTCGCTGCAGCGGGGAATAAAAGTATCGCAGCCGCATTCGCAGACGGATTGGGACTGGATATAAAGAGAGGATGTTGGTCTGCGAACCGAAGTGGACGGTACTGCGGGCATAATTTCCGGTACAGGTAAGTTTGCACCTGCAGAAGAAGCGGACAGTACAATGATATGAGATAACATTACAAGGATCATACCGATAACGATTTTTCTTTTCATAAAATAACCTCCTGTAAAATTTTGCTTCATGATTTATTGGTGATGTGTGGAAAATTGTTTTCGGTGTGGTCTTGTATATAGATTACCATATGTATGTTTTTTTGTCAAGTAATTTTATGACATTATGGATATAGCACATTATTAAAATAAATTTAAAATTCATAAAAATCATAAAAAAACTACAATCGAAACTATTATCCCCGATTTTATAAAATTTCGCCGAAATCGGTAGATTCTGCACATCTTCTGTGGTATAATATCCCCATCATATATAATTCTGTACTGCGAAAGGATCCATCTATGGCAACCAACATCAAAAGCAGCCGCGAGCTTGCGCCCAATCCCGCGTATGAACTGATGTACGAGGAATACCTCGACGACATCAAGTCTGCCGGTATCGTACTCCGTCACAAGAAGTCCGGTGCGCGCGTCTGCCTGATCTCCAACGACGATGAAAACAAGATGTTCTGCGCCGCGTTCCGCACTCCTCCGGAAAACTCCACCGGCGTGCCGCACATCATTGAACACACCGTTCTCTGCGGTTCGAAGAACTATCCGTCCCGCGATCCGTTCATGCAGCTGGCGAAGGGTTCGCTCAATACCTTCCTCAACGCAATGACCTATCCGGACAAAACCCTCTATCCCGTCGCGTCCTGCAACGACAAGGACTTCAAAAACCTCATGAACGTCTACATGGATGCGGTCTTCTATCCGAACATCTACAAGCACCGTCAGATCTTCATGCAGGAAGGCTGGCATTACGAAATGGAAAACGCCGACGACGAACTGACCATCAATGGCGTCGTTTACAGCGAAATGAAGGGGGCGACCTCATCCCCCGAAAGCGCGATCTGGGATGCGCTCGGTCACGCCGTTTTCCCGGACACCACCTACGGCGTCAACTCCGGCGGTGACCCGAAGGTCATCCCCGAACTGACCTACGAATACTATCTCGACTTCCACCGCCGCTTCTACCATCCGTCCAACTCCTACATTTTCGTGTACGGAAACTGCGACATGGACGAACGTCTGGCGTGGATGGACGAAAACTATCTCTCCGCATTTGACGTGATCACTCCGAACTCCGAAGTTGCCCTGCAGAAGCACTTCGGTTCGAAGGAACCCAAGCGTATCACGCAGAAATATTCCATCGGCGCGACCGACGACACCGAGGGCAAGGCGTATTTTGCATTCGCAGCACTCTGCGGCTCCAACCTCGATGTGCTCGACTGCCGTGCGTGGGGCATTCTCTCCGACGTGCTGATCTATTCTCCCGGCGCACCTGTGAAGCAGGCTCTTCTCGACGCAGGCATCGGTCAGGATGTATTCGGCGGCTACGACACCCACATGATTGAGGACGACTTCTCCGTGATCGTCAAGAACGCGAAGGCGGAAGACCTCGACAAGTTCTACAACATCGTTATCGACACGCTGAAGAAGCAGGTTGAGGAAGGCATCTCCGAAAAGGCGCTCCTCGCGTGCATCAACCGCGACGAATTTTATTTCCGTGAAGCCGACTACGGCGGAAGTCCGAGAGGGCTTGACTATGCGGCGACGATGCTGCAGTCCTGGCTGTACGACGACAAGGCGGCGTTCGACTACATGCACTTCCTTGACGACTGCGCGGAACTCAAGAAGCGCATCGGCACCGGCTATTACGAAGGTCTCATCAAGAAGTACATCCTTGAATCCGATCACTGCGTACTGATCGAATCTCTGCCGGAACCGGGTCTCGTTGAAAAGGAAAACGAAGAGCTGAAGAAGCAGCTCGCCGAATACAAGGCATCCCTCACGAAGGAAGAGATCGACCACATCGTCGAAGAAACCCGTCTCCTCCGCGAATATCAGGAACACGAGCCGACCGAGGAAGAACTGAACTGCATCCCGTCCCTGAAGAGAACCGATATTCCGCGTGAAACCGTGCCGTTCTACAACGAAGAACGCACTGTTGCGGGCGCGAAGACGGTTTACCATGACATTGAAACCAACGGCATCACCTATCTGAACGTCCTGTTCGACATCGACGGTCTGCCGAAGGAATATATTCCGTATGTCGGTCTGCTGGGCGCGATCCTCGGCAAGGTCGATACGGCGGATCACACCTACGCCGACCTCGTTATGGACATCAAGCTCAACACGGGCAGTCTGTCCTTCGGTGCGCCGACCTACCGCATCCACGGCAAGCAGGATGAATTCCGTCCGATGTACGGTCTGTACACCAAGATGCTCGCGGACAAAGTGGACTTTGCGCTCGAAACGGCGGCGGAAATCATCACGTCCTCGAAGTTTGAAGACACAAAGCGTCTGCGCGAAATCATCGGCGAAGTGAAGTCCGGCAAGCAGCGCGGCATCATGGGCAGCGGTCATTCCGTCGGCATCGCACGTGCGACGTCGTATTTCTCCAAGACGGCATGCTATCAGGAACTTCTGTCCGGTCTCGACTACTATCTGTTCCTCTCCGATCTCCACGCGAACTTCGAAGAAAAGGCGGCGGAAATCACCGCGAAGCTGCGTGAAGTGACGAATTATATCTTCAATCCGGACCGCATGATCCTGAGCCTTGCGGCGGACGATGCGGGCTATGCGGCAGTCGAAGCAGCTCTTCCGGCGTTCATGGGCAAGTGCGCGGGTCTCCCCCGGAAGTGCCTTGGTGAACCGGCGGTATTTGTTCCGGAAAAGAAGAACGAGGGTATCATGATCCCGTCTCAGGTACAGTATGTCTGCCGTGCGGGCAACCTTGCGCCGGCAGGTCTCGAATACTGCGGCGCGATGCAGGTTGTCCGTACTGCGGTCAACTACGACTATCTGTACCAGAACATCCGCGTCAAGGGCGGTGCGTACGGCTGTGGCTGCGGCTTCGCGGCGGACAGCGGAAACGTGCAGTTCTATTCCTACCGTGACCCCAACCTCGCGGCAACCGAAAAGGTCTACGAAGGTACCGGTGAATACGTACGGAACCTCAATCCGGACGAAACCGAACTGACGAAGTACATTATTGGCACGTTCTCCGGCTACGAACGTCCGATCTCCCGCTACGGCAAGATGGCACGTTCGTTTGACGCGTACATCACCGGCAACACGTACGAAGACGTTCTTCGCAGACGTGCGGAAATGCTTGACATCACCGCGGAACAGTTTGCGGCCGTCGGCGAAGCGTTTGACAAGATCCTCGCCCAGGGCTACCGCTGCTCTGTCGGCAACGAAAAGAACATCGCCGATAACGGTGACCTGTTCGACAATCTGGTGACGATTAATTAAATGGAGTTTTGCGGGGGTACTTTTTTAAGGAAAAAGTACCCCCGCACCCCCTAAAAACCTTTTTGGACAAGGAATAAATATTGGGAAGTGCGTATTTATGAGGAATAATTTCAGAAAACTGCGGGTACTGGCGTTTGTGCTGGCGCTTGTGGTGCCGGTTGTCGGGCTGTCTCTGTTCGGATGCTCGGCGCAGGATGCCGTTGACATCGCGGCGAGTGTGGCGGAAGTCGCACTTGAAGTGATGGAGGAAGCCGATGCGGCGGAAGAAACGCCGGCGGAGGATGTCCTGACGGAAGAAGATGTACCGGCAATACCGGAACCGGAACCTGCGCCGGATCCGGAACCGGAGCCGGAGGTTGAACCGGAACCCGCGCCGGAGCCGGAACCGGAGCCCGAAGAACCGGCGATTGATGAGGACGGTTCGTACGACGGCAAGGAAGACGTTGCGCTGTATATCCATACATACGGCAAGCTGCCGCCGAACTATATCAGCAAGGTGGAAGCGCAGGATCTTGGATGGGAAGGCGGTTCGGTGGAACGCTATGCGCCCGGCAAGTGCATCGGCGGGTCGAAGTTCGGCAACTACGAAGGACTTCTCCCGAAGGCGAACGGACGGCAGTATTACGAATGCGATATCGATACGCTCGGTGCAAGCTCGCGCGGGGCGAAACGGATCGTTTACTCGAACGACGGCTTGATTTATTACACGGACGACCATTACGAATCGTTTGAGCTGCTTTACGGCGAAGATTAAAAAATATTTTAAAAACTTTTCAAAAATCTATTGACAAACGGGCACGCTTGTGGTATCATAATTAGGCGTTAAGTGAGCGTGCCCAATACGCGGGTGTAGTTCAGTGGTAGAATTCCAGCCTTCCAAGCTGGTTATGTGGGTTCGATTCCCATCACCCGCTTCTCCACGAAAACGGAGATTCCTTATGTACCTTTAGCTCAGTTGGATAGAGCAACTGCCTTCTAAGCAGTAGGTCGAGGGTTCGAATCCCCCAAGGTACGCCATCGCCTCACTTTGGCGAACCGGAGCATATGCGGAATGTCTGCTGTGCTTTCGGGATTCCGTTGCACCGGGATGTAGTAATGTCCCTGAAACGTGTGCGACGTTTTTATACGCTGCGGATTTATCCCAGCGATTCACGGTGGACGTAGCTCAGTTGGTTAGAGCGCCAGGTTGTGGCCCTGGAGGTCGTGGGTTCGACTCCCATCGTTCACCCTCCGAAGATCGTACCATGTACGGTCTTTTTTTTGCTTTCCGGCGGAAGAATGGTTCTTCCGTCTTTTTTTATTTTCCGAATAAAAAACAGGAGTACAGCGTACTCCTGTCAGAGGGGGAGAAATCCGATGCCGGGTTATTTTTCCGTTCCGGTGAGGATACCGAACCACGCGGCGTGCATTTCCGTGAGAAATTCTTTCGTTATGGGATAGCCGGAGCTTTCGCCGAGGACGGCGTCCACGCCGCAGTGGGGGCAGAGTGCCGTTCCGGTTTCGTCGCGGAGCCACTTTGTGATCTCGGACGGGGAGTAGATCCGCAGACAGTGGAAGCATCCGCAGATGGTGTCACGGGAGAGCGCTTCGCGATGATTGGTACAGAATTTATGGGCGTTTTTCAGGGTTTCGTTCATGGAAAATACCTCCGTGAATATTGCTTGTGCTGACATTCTATCGAAAACAGGAGTACGTTGTACTTCTGTTTTTTGTCGGATTACTTGCGGTACAGTGCGTCGGTGATGTAACCCTTGTCGCCGCGTGCGATGCTGTCCGTGATGTCCGTGCCCATGCCGTAGAGGATGTCGAGGTCATATTCCGCGACCGCATATCCCGGGTGCAGCTGTCCGAAGGTTCCGGTCAGGGCGGTGTGCAGTTCCGTGAAGCGTTCGCGGGTGATGCCGAAATCGCGAACCAGTTCCGCGAGGCTCCAGTCGGAGACGTCCGCGTAGCCGTGTGCGGTCATCCAGTCCGTGTAGGCGGGTTCGCCGGCTTCGCCGCTCAGATCGAGCTTAAGTTCGTACTCGAAGGTGCGGCGGACAGCTTCCGCTTCATCGGGTGCGTTTCCGTATCGGTAGTAGTCCGGTGCGGCGAGTTCTGCCGCAGGTGTTTCTTCGACAATCGCTTCCTCGACGACACATTCTTCACATTCTTCGATTTCTTCTTCGACGACGCATTCATCAACCGCTTCTTCAACGACGAGTTCTTCGGTCGGTTCTTCCACCACTTCTTCCGCTTTCGGTGCGGCACTCATCATGAGGATCGGTTCCGCAGGTGCTTCTTCCTCGACGGGAGCTTCTTCGATGGCAAGGGAATCCGCGGCGTCATCCATTTCTTCTTCGATCATTTCCTCGGAGGAGTCGTATACGACCTCTTCTTCCGGGAGGGTGTCCGCCAGTGCGGCGGAATATGAGGTCACGGCTGCCGGTTCTTCCGCGATCTGTTCTGAGGGGGACATGTCGGGAGCAGCCTCGGGTTCTTCCGCTGCCGCCTGCGTACCGCTGGTCAGCTTTGCCGCGAAAAAGGCGGGGGCGGCGCCGTCTCCGGCTGCTGCGGAGGCTGATGTTTCGGCGTCATCTGCCGTATACGCATATCCGACTTCCGCCGATTCCTGTACTGCGGACGTGTTCACCGTGCTTTCTTCCATTTCCATAACGGCATCCTTCGTCATCATCGGGACGACACGGAATCCGAGCGTCACCAGAAGTACGAAGCACGCCGCCATGCTGCCGAACTTCACGAACCGGTTTATGCGCCGGGGCGTGAGGATCTTTGCTTTTTTGTCTGATTGTTCCGTTTCCGCGGCGACCTGTGCCATGACGGCGGCGTGAATGTCCTTTTTCGGGGACGGATACGCCTCCGATATCAGACACCTGTAGTCGTCGGCGGAAATGTTTCGCAAATCATTGTCATTCATATGTTCTACCAAAACCACCATGTTAAGTTATGTAACGTATACAAAAGTTTCCGCTGTCCATCCGGTCTGCACAGACAAAACTGTATTTTCTCCCGGATGGAAGCTTTTTGAAAGGGGGCCGGACGAGTCTGCTTCGCAGTCTCAGAGACTTTTTCTCGAAAAAGTTTTCCCCGGGAAACCTCATCTCTGTCCATTAGACGTTCCGGGAAGGGAAAAAGTTCCCGTTTATTAAGATTTTTTTAAGATTTGCGCGGCCGCGGTTGATGCGGGATTTGACGGTGCCGACTTCGACGCCGAGGATTTCCGCGATTTCGCTGTACGGCAGGTCGTGGATGTCGCGGAGTACGATCGCCTGACGCTGATCGTCCGGAAGGGATTCCACCGCGCGGCGTACCGCTTCGATGGTCTCACGGCGTTCTGCCGCCTCTTCGGGAATCTCGTCGCCGGACGTTACCGGAACATCCCAGATCTCCGGTTCCTCGTCCTCGTTCTCCTGGCGGGTAAGGGAGATCACCGGCCGGCGGGCACTGCTCCGGATGGCGTCCCGTGCGGTGTTCACCGTCACGCGGAACAGCCACGTCGAAAAGCTGCAGTCTCCCCGGAAGGACGAAAGTGAACGCCATGCCTTGACGAGCGCATCCTGCGCGATGTCGTCCGCGTCCGAGACGGACTGTCCCGACGCCGTCAGAACACGGCAGGCCGTGTTGTACACGAACCGTTCATAGCATGTGACGATCTCCGAAAAGGCTTCCGTGTCACCCGATTTCGCGCGCTTCACAAGGGCGGTCACGTCTTTGTCCGCCGCGTGGGTCACTTCCTCCGGCGGCACCGTTTCCGCCGAAAGCATCTCGATTAAAAAGGTAAACATCGGTTTTTCTCTGTATCCTGTAGTATTCTCGTGATTTATTTCGTTCTGTTAAGTATTATAGCACATCCGGTACGGGAAAGTCAATCGGATGCATTGCTTTTACGCTTGACAAAATTACTTGTGTAGTGTATAATAAAATGACAAATGTGGTTTAAGGGATTTTTAAGCAAATCTTAATATATGGCGGCTTACGGTATTCATAAACGGATGGTATAATAATATAAACGAAAAAACAGAGGTTTTTGTTACAGGAAAAAGGGAGGTTTTCATGAAAAATTTCCGCAGACTGGCGGCGCTGCTGCTGTGTGCGCTCGTTCTCGGGACGGCATGTTCGAAGGACGGCGGGAACGATACGGAAAACGGCGCAAACGCCGAAGAAATTGCAAAGACGGAGGTGCTGACCAACGTTTTCCGCGGGAAGGGGATTGCTCTGCCCGAGGACTACTCCATTTCTGACGGCGTAAAGCCGTACTACAACGCGGAGACCGGGGAAATGACGATTCTCTGCATGCACGGGTACGAATCCGATGTGGTAAACGAATACGGCTACAACGAGTACATCCGCGACACGGTTCTGCTGACCGTGGACAGCAGCAATACCATCGTGAAGGAACAGAAGCTCGAGCTGGGGGACAACGTCTACATCAACAGCGGTGTCCTCACCGCAGATAAACTCTATTACATCCACAACCGGTACGACGAGGCGGCTATGAAGGACTCCTTCCACGCGGCGGTCTGCAATCTCGCGGACGGAACGGTCACGATGTCCGACGACGTGAAGGGACTGTTTTCGCAGACGGAGGACGACTGGTTCTATCTGCAGTATCTGGCGGTCGACGCGGACGGGTATCTGTACCTCGCGGCAGATCAGGAGATCGTTGTGCTGAACGACGCGTTCGTGAAGCAGTTCTCCGTCACGTCGCAGAACTGGATCAACGAACTGACTGCGGCGGCGGACGGTACGGTCTGGGCGGCGGGGTATTTTGACAGCGGCTACGGTTTCGTACCGATCGACAAAACGACGAAATCCTTCGGAAAAACGGTGGAACTGCCGTCGAATCTGAACGCGCAGCAGTATCTGTTTGCGGACGGCTATGACGTTTATCTTTCCACGGACGACGGTCTGTACGGCTACAATTTCACAGAGGAAGCGGCGGTGCCGGAGCTGGTGTTCAGCTACGCGAACTCCGATCTGCACGGAAACAGTGTGGAGATCGCGCGGGTGCTCGGTCCCGACCGTGTGATCCTGTACGAACAGGATCCGGAGACGTACGACCGGTATCCGGCGGTTTATAACCGTTCGGCGGACATCGACCTGTCACAGGTGAAGGTGCTTGAAATTGCGTTCACGAATTCGGAATGGAATCTGGCGTCGAGCATTGTGAAGTTCAACAAGGCGAACGACGGTGTGCGGATCATTGCGAAGGACTACAGTCAGTACAACACGGACGAGGACTATGCCGCCGGCTCGAAGAAGCTGGTCAACGACATTCTGCTCGGCTTGTACAAGCCGGACATGGTGACGGGCTACAGTGCGTCGGAGGATGTGGTGTCGCAGATTTACGCGAACGGACTATATGCTGACCTGTATCCGCTGATGGAAGCGGACGGGACGATCGCGAAGGACGATCTGCTCGGCTGTGTGACGCGGACGTTTGAGACGGACGACGGAAAACTGTGGGCGCTCGGCAATTCGCTGAATGTGCAGACGCTCATGGGGACAAAGGAAATGCTCGGGGACAGAACCGGCTGGACTTTGTCGGAAATGATTGACTTTGCGGAATCTCTTCCGGAAGGGACGCAGCTGATGCTCGGGCTGTCCCGGCAGACGGCGATCTACAATCTGCTCGGAAACAACGGATACAGTATGTTCGTGGATATGGAAGCGAACACCTGCGATTTCGAAGGGGAGGATTTCATCCGGTATCTGGAATTTCTGAACCGGCTTCCGGAAACCTACGACGAAGCAATGACGGCGGTTCCGGGAAGCGACGATTATCAGACGCAGTATCTGCTGTATCACAACGGACAGGCAGTGCTGAAAGATTCGTACTATTCCGGCGTGAACGACTGGGTACGCAGGGAAGCGGAATTCAACACCCCCGATGTGGTCGATATCGGCTATCCGACGGCGGACGGATCGAACGGAACGAGGGTCGATATGACGCCGTATGTGATCACGTCGTTCTGCGAATATCCGGAAGAGGCGTGGGACTTTATCGAATCGATGATCGCGCCGGAAGAAGATTTCGACAGCCGTGTTCTGGGACGTCACGGGATCCCCGTACTGAAAGAACAGTTTATGCAGGTCTGTGAGTCGGAATACGATTCGCTGTTTGAAATTTACTTTGACGGCGGCATGTCGTGGGGACCGTACGATCCGGAATACGACGATCTGGAAGCGGAAATGCGCGAACCCGGTATCCGGAAATTCTTCACGGAAGAGGATGCGCAGGCAATGCTCCGGTGGCTCGACGAAGAAGTCGGCGCACCGGCGGCGGATGCGGTGGATCCCGAAATTACGGAGATCGTGACCGAAGAGATCACATCCTACCTCGGCGGCGCGAAAACCGCGGCGGACTGTGCGCGCATCATCCAGTCGAGAGTATCGATCTGGCTCGCGGAACATGAATAAGCGAATGATGTTTGCGGGGGAAAAACTTTTTGAAAAAAGTTTTTCCCCCGCACCCCTTTTTCAAAAACTTTCGGACAGAAAAATTGACAAAATTTTATTTCTGTGGTATACTGCACAATGGTATGAAGCGGCGGCGGTCGGGTTCCTGTTGTCTCCGGTTCCGCATGCTTATTCTCCACCATTCGCATATACGGTTTTACCGGACTTCCACTCGTGTCCGGATCAGAAAGCGATAGTTCCAATCACTATGAAACAGAAAAATTCAACCCAAAACCGGGAAACCGGTCGCTTCAACAGGCAGATGCTCTTTTCCTTCCTGCGCGGCTGCAGGGCTTTTTTTGTCATCAGCATTGCGGCTTCCGTTCTGGCGTCGCTGTGCGAACTGGTTATTCCGAAAATTATCAGCTATACCATCGATGTGGGGCTCGGGGATGTGCCATTTTATGTGCCCGCGCCGTTTGCGTGGGCGGAGAATTTCCTCGGGAGTCTGGGGACGGCACGTGCGCTCGCTCTTTTTGCGGGGCTGATCCTTGCGATTGCCGTGCTGATGGGGTGCTGCAAGTATCTTGAAAACGTCTTCAACCGGAAGGGCGCGGAAACGCTTGTCGAGAACATGCGCAACCGGCTGTATGAGCACATCGGACGGCTGCCGTTCGCGTGGTACATGAAAAATCAGACCGGCGACATCATCCAGCGGTGTACTTCCGACGTGGAGACGGTGAAGGCGTTCCTGTCGGAACAGCTCACGTCCGTGGTGAGCACGACCCTGCTGATCGGGATGTCCCTCGGCTTTATGTTTGGCATCAACACGACACTGGCGTGCATTGCGCTCGTTTCCATTCCGATCGTGATCGCATATTCCGCGTTTTTCCACGGAAAAATCGGTGCGCGGTTCCAGTACTGCGACGAAAACGAGGGAAAGCTCTCCTCTATCGTGCAGGAAAACCTCACCGGTGTGCGGGTCGTCCGTGCGTTCGGGCGCGAAAAATACGAAGTGGACAAATTCACCGTACAAAACAACGTGTACTGCGACGCGTGGGTCAAGCTCAGCCGTCTGATGTCCCTGTTCTGGGCGGCGGGTGACCTCATCTCCGGTTTGCAGGTGATGATCATCCTTGTGGTCGGGGCGGTGCTCTGTGTGGACGGAAGCCTGACGACAGGGGACTTTATTGCGATTGTTTCCTACAACTCCATGCTGACGTGGCCGGTGCGCTCACTCGGACGTGTTATTTCCGAAATGAGCAAGACGGGCGTTTCCATCGGACGTATCGGCGAGATCATGGCGGCGGAAGCGGAACAGGATGTTTCCGGTGCCGTCGATGCGGACATGGACGGCGATATTGTGTTCGATCACGTGTCGTTCGGATACGATGAGTCGGCGAAAATTCTGCACGACGTTTCGCTTGAAATAAAGAAGGGCTCTACGGTCGGCATCCTCGGCATGACGGGCAGCGGCAAGTCGACGCTCGTTTCGCTCCTCTGCCGTCTGTACGATCTCCCGGAGGACGGCGGGAAAATCACGCTCGCCGGACGCGATATCCGGGAGATCAAAGCATCGTCCCTGCGGAAAAACATCGGGATCGTATTGCAGGAGCCGTTCCTGTTCTCGCGTACTCTGCGGGAAAATATCGGTATGACGTTCGATGATGTCGGGGCGAACGAGGCCGCGATTACCGAAGCGGCACGGGCGGCGTGCCTCGACGAGACCATCCGGAACTTCACGAACGGGTACGAAACGACCGTCGGCGAACGCGGTGTGACCCTTTCGGGCGGTCAGAAACAACGGACGGCGATTGCCAGACTGCTGGCGTCCGCGCCTCCGGTGATGATTTTCGACGACAGTTTGTCGGCGGTCGACAGCGAGACCGACGCGAAGATCCGTGCCGCTCTGCGCGAAAAGACGGCGGATTCCACGGTGATCCTCATTTCGCACCGTATCCAGACTCTCATGTCGGCGGACAAAATTGTTGTCATGGCGGGCGGACGCATTACGGAATCCGGAACGCACGAGGAACTGCTTCGTGCGGGCGGTATTTATAAGAAGATCAACGACATCCAGACGGGACTTCCCGAGGAAATCGCACAGGAAAGGGGATGACATCATGGATGAAACCAATACCAAAATCACACATCTGAAACTGTTCGGTATCCCGCGTCTCCTGCCGCATCTGAAAGCGCACGCGCCGATGATGGTCATCATGATCCTGCTCGGTATCGCGGGTTCGGCAGTGGATATCGTATTCCCTAAGTATCAGGAATACGCGATCAACCATTTTATCGGTGGAAATACGCTCGACACGATCGTTCCGTTCATCGTGACATACGCGATGTTCCTGATCCTGAAAATTATTTTTGACGTAAACAGCACGTTTATGGCGTCCAAGATCGAGATGTACATCGGACGCGACCTCAAGAAAAAAACGTTCGACCATCTTCAGACGCTGTCATTTTCGTATTTTAACCGGAACAGCGTCGGCTATGTTCACGCCCGCGTCATGAGCGACACGGGGCGCATCGGTACACTCGTTTCGTGGTATCTGATGGACTGCGTGTGGAACATCACGTACATGGTCGGTGCGCTGGCGGTCATGCTCCGCACCAACTGGAAGCTGACACTGATCGTGCTGATCGTGATCCCGATCGTCACAACGATCGTCGCGCTGATGCAGAAGAAGCTGACCGACGCGAACCGCCGGATCCGTGAGATGAATTCGAAGATCACGGGCAGCTTCAACGAGGGCATCACGGGTGCGAAAACGGTAAAAACGCTTGTCACGGAAGACAAAATGCTCCGCCGCTTCACGGGCGAGACAGAAGAAATGAAGAAGATCTCCGTCAGCGAAGCGCGGTACCGCGGGATTCTGTGGACGTCGCTGACCGCGGCGTCGTACATTGCGCTGGCGCTGGTACTCCACCGCGGCGGCGTTCTGAACGTGGACGGTGTGATGGCGCTCGGCACGCTGTCTCTGTTCATGTCGTATTCGATGGGCATTATGCAGCCGATCCGGTGGATTGTGAGCAGCCTGTCGCAGCTCATTACCGTGCAGGTCAACATTGAACGTCTGACAGGTCTGCTGGAGACGGAATCGGATGTGGCGGACTCGGCGGAGGTCATCGCGAAATACGGCGACATGTTCGAGCCGAAGCGTGAAAACTGGGAAGAACTGCAGGGCGACATTGAGTTTGAAAACGTATCGTTCAAATATCCCGACGGAGACGAGTATGTTCTGCGCGATTTCAGTCTGAAGATTCCGCACGGGACGAACGTGGCGATCGTCGGTGAGACGGGCGCGGGCAAGTCAACACTCGTGAACCTCGTCTGCCGGTTCTTTGAGCCGACGTCCGGTCGGCTGCTGATCGACGGACGGGATGCGCGGGAGCGTTCTCAGCTCTGGCTGCATTCGAACATCGGATACGTGCTCCAGACGCCGCATCTGTTCTCCGGTACGATCCGTGACAACCTGAAATACGGTGCGCCGGACGCGACGGATGAAGAGATTATGGCGGCACTTGAGACCGTTTCGGCGGCAGGGATCATCGAAAAGAGCGAAAAGGGGCTGGATACCGAGGTCGGGGAAGGCGGTGACCTTCTCTCGACGGGGGAAAAGCAGCTGCTCTCGTTCGCACGCGCGATTTTATGTCAGCCGAAGATCCTTGTACTCGATGAAGCGACGTCGTCGATCGACACGTTTACGGAGCAGCTCATCCAGAACGCGATCGAAAAGGTGATCGCGGGACGGACAACGTTCATGATCGCGCATCGTCTGTCGACTGTGCGGAATGCGGACATTATTTTAGTGGTACGTGACGGTGTGATCGTGGAATCCGGTACGCATAAGGAACTGATTGCGAAACGGGGATACTACTACAGCCTGTATACGAGACAGTACGAACGCGAGGCGACGGATTCGGCGTTTGCCGGAGCATTTGCGGAGAAGAAATAAGAGACGTTGGGGGAAACTTTTTTTCAAAAAAGTTTCCCCCAAACCCCTTTCAAAAAACTTCAATCGTCAGGAAGGAGATTTAATAATGAAGAAAGTGATCGTGAGCGCATTTGAGCCGTTCGGCGGAAGCGGACGGAATTCGTCGCTTGATACGCTGAACGCACTGCCCGGGATTCTGTACGGGTATGAGATCGTGAAGGTGACGCTCCCCGTGGTCTACGGGGAATGCGGCCGGGTACTGTGCGAGGCGATCGGAGCATATGCGGCGGAAGAGGTCGCGGCGGTGATCTGTCTCGGACAGGCGGCCGGGCGCGGAAGCATCACGCCGGAATACGTCGCGGTGAACGTGCGGCACGCGGGTGCGGCGGACAACGCGGGTGCGAAGTATGAACTGACACCCATCGGGGGCGGCGCGGATGCGTATGTGACAGGACTGCCCGTGGCGGCGATGGTAAAGGCAATGAAAGCGGCAGGAGTGCCTGCTGCGGTTTCGTTCACGGCTGGAACGTATGTCTGCAACGATCTGATGTATGCGGCGGTGGAATACTGCCGTCTGCGCGGGATCGCGGCGGGGTTCGTACATCTGCCGCTGTCGCTGGAGATCGCTGTTGCGGAAGGAAAGGCGGGGAATATTGCCGCACTTCCGCAGGAGATGCTGACGAGAGGGATCGTTGCGGCGATCGGCGGGGCTTGCTGAGAAATTGAAAACGTCCGGAAAACCGGACGTTTTTCTTATTTTTTCAGCTGTTTCCACTCTTCGCGGGTGATGCGGTAGACGTACATGGAACCGTAGTGGCCGTCGTCGAATTCCTTCACGCGCGTCATGCCGGCCGAGGCGGCAGTGGACCAGGATGCGGTGTTTGAGGAGGTCATATAGGAGTACAGGCAGTTATACGGGGTATGTTCGAATGCCCAGTCGCGGACGGCACGTGCGGCTTCGCTGCCGTAGCCCCGTCTCCAGTGTTTTTTGTGGATGTGGTAGCCGATTTCGGGGAGCTGTTCGCCATCGATGTTCTGCATGGTGATGCCGCAGTCACCGATGAACTCGCCGGTTTCCCTGAGGACGACCGCCCACAGACCGAATCCGCAGTCACGGTAGTTTGCGAAATTCCAGTCGAGCCAGCGCTGGGTGCCTTTTGCGTCGTACGGCTTGGGGTAGTGTTTCATGGTTTCGGGATCGGAGAGAATTTCATAGAGGGCGTCGAAGTCGTCCTGTGTGTAGGGACGGAGGGCTAAGCGTTCGGTTTCAAGAATGGTCATGGTGATTCTCCGGTATTGTGATTTTATTCATTATATCATATTGCGGTGGAAAAAGGAACGGGATTTTATCGGTTTGCGAGGTACAGGAGAAGGATCAGTGCTCCCAGCAGGACCGTGGCGGTCAGTGCGAGGATAGAGTAGACTTTATTGATTTTCGTCTTATTTTTGAACAATTTGAGGGTGAGCAGGTACAGGCACACGCCGGATGCGGTACCGAGGGTATTGGTGATGAGATCCGTGATGTCGGAGGAACCGAGGGCGAAGGCGAACTGGCAGAATTCCAGAGCGAAGCTGAGGAGAAGGCCGGATACGATCGCTTTTCGAGAGGGGATATCGAGCATTTTGAGGTATACGCCGAAGGGGAAGAAGAGGACGGTGTTCATGAGAACTTCGCTGATGTGGAAGCGGATGCTGACGTCGCAGTCGTAATAGAAGGGGATGAGATTTAGGGTGCGCGGGCGGGTTAAGGCCTGAATTTCATTGAATGAAAAGGAATTTTTGAACAGGACGGTCCACACGATGAACAGAAAGTAGAGGGAAAACAGGGCGTGAGTGAGGGTGAGTTTGGGTTTGGAGAGGGGTGTCATGAAAACCTCCGTACATCGGATTTGGAACAGTTAAATATGTACTCTTGTAAAAATGCCGATAAGGATGAGGAGAATTCCTGCGATCCGTACCCATAGCAGGGTTCTTTTTGATACTTCGGCACCGTGCGGCAGGACGGGGTGAACGATCCAGAGCAGACCGCAGAGAATGAAGCCGGCACTCCGGTAAATCCAGTGATACAGGATTTCTGTGAGGATGTTTGCGAGGAGGATGAGAATGAGAGAGAGGATCAGCTGTGCTTTGTAGGTCAGGTTCATGCGGGTACCTCCTTGGATTTTTCTTTTATTAAGGATGAGAATCTCCTGTATTCACTTTATGGATTAATTCTTCGGCTGAAACATTAAACAACTTTGCGAGTGCAAACAGATTGGATGTGCTGGGGGATGTTACACCGCTTTCCCATTTCGAGACTGCCTGTCTGCTCACGCCAAGACTTTCTGCGACAAATTCCTGTGTCATATTACAGTTCATACGATACTCTTTTATGATTTCTCCCAATGATTTTTTAATAATTGATTTCTCGCTTCCGGGGTTTGAAGATTGCAGATATTTTCGGAGAACTTTTATTAAAAGAATAATGAGATATACACTTACCGTACCTGCAAAGGCTATCAAAACAACATTAAATACTTGCCAAACCGTATGAAATATTTGATAAGCAATCGGGTTCATTATCATACACCTCCATGATTGGTAAGCATATTTTATCAGAAAAATCAGGTTACATCCACCAACTATCGCGCAACTTTCGGAGAACAGTAGGAAATTTTAATCTGTAAGTTGATCGAATCAATTCTATTTTACCATAAAAATGTAAAAAAACAAATAGACCGGCGTGAACATTTACAATTCACGCCGGAAAAACAAAAAACCGTCCGAAGTGAATCGGACGGTTTGTCGGTTCGGTTTGGTTGTGCAGCCAAGACCCGAGAAATTCGTACACCCGCCAGGGCGAACTTATCTCTTGGAGTTTTTGCATTGGTATTTCACAGTGTTTTATATCGTGCGTAACGCTCATATCGTGGGATATTGTGGGGGCGTAATCGCATATCGTTTGATATTTTGGGTACTGCCTCATAGAATGTTGCACCAAATTAGCACCAAACTCACACCAAGATTAACACCCGTACTATTCGACAAATTGGATTTACTTGCCGCAATAGACTTCTATTGCTTCACAGATAAACGCTGCTGTACCATCAGCGTGCTTATCAATATTGTTCATAAAGCGTTCGTCCGCTACATACATCTGACCGAGACCTGCCAAAATTTCGTTTGTACAAAGATAGTAATTCTCAGTAATATAGTTCTGCAGCATTTTTACAAGGCTTTGTGCTTTAGCGGAATTAGGACTTTCGTCCTTTTTCATGCAGAGTGCAAACTCTGCCATAATATGGTCCATTCCCTCGGCAATTTCATTCCACTTCTGTTTGGAGTAATCCTTAGTCCGTTCTGCGTATTCCTTGTACGCATCCGTTTTACCCCATTTTTCTTTGGCTTCAGCCTTGTGCTTTTCAAATTCGCTGTTGTCAAATGCTTTCATAACATTTTCTCCTTTCACGGCACCGTCAATAGCAGAAATTAACCGCTCTAACCGCTCTTTTTTGAGTGTGAGGAGGTGTTTTTGCTCGGTTAGCGCCTTGCTTTTGTCATAATTCGGGGATGACAAAATCTCTCCAATGCTCTTTAAGGAAAAGTCGAGTTCACGGTAAAAGAGAATCTCTTGCATACGAAGAAAAGATTTTTCATCGTAAAAGCGATAGCCTGTAGTTTTGTCAACAAAGGCTGGCATCAACAATCCTATTTCATCGTAATAATGCAGTGTGCGCACACTTACACCCGTGAAATCGGCAAATTCTTTAATTAGCATTTTCAATTTCATCACCTCACAACAAAAGTATACACTATGACGGAGCGTGAGAGTCAATACCTTTTTGGAAAAAATATGGATTGCTGTTCGAAAAATTCAAGTTTATCGAATTGGTATCATTATATCACAATAATGTGAATAAATAAATAGAACGGAACGAAAATTGCTTTTCGTTCCGTTCTATCGCTTAAATGAGGTCTTTTTCAATACTTTCAGCCATCTTATCCGTTTGATAACAAAAACAGCACCCACATAAGTGAGTGCTGTGCGATAACTCCCATTCGGGAATAATTATCTCTTGGAGAACTGGGATGCGCGGCGAGCTGCCTTGAGACCGTACTTCTTTCTTTCCTTCATACGAGGGTCTCTGGTGAGGAAGCCGGACTTCTTGAGCATCGGACGATAGGATTCGTCAGCGAGAAGGAGAGCGCGGGATACACCGTGACGGATTGCGCCTGCCTGGCCGGAGATACCGCCGCCGCGAACGTTTGCAACGATGTCAAACTTACCTGCAGTACCGGTTACGCCGAAGGGCTGGTTGATAACGAGCTTGAGGGTTTCAAGTCCGAAGTAATCGTCGATGTCACGACCGTTGATGGTGATCTTGCCGGTGCCGGGATAGAGACGAACGCGAGCTACAGAGCTCTTTCTTCTGCCGGTACCATAGAAATAAGGCTTAGCACTTGTATACATTAATTTCTACCTGACCTTTCTTACAGTTCAACTTCGTACGGAACGGGCTTCTGAGCCTGCTGCTTGTGTTCGGAACCTGCATATGCCTTCAGTCTGGTGATAGACTTAGCGCCGATGGAGTTATGCGGGAGCATACCCTTTACAGCGAGTTCCATAGCGAATTCCGGACGGGTAGCCATGAGCTTACGGTAGCTGATTTCCTTGAGGCCGCCGATATAGCCGGAGTGGGTACGATAGAACTTCTGGTCGAGCTTCTTACCAGTGAGAACTGCCTTGTCGCAGTTGATGATTACAACGAATTCACCGCAGTCAACGTGGGGAGTAAATTCCGGACGATGCTTACCGCGAAGAATGTTAGCTGCAGTAGCAGCGGTCTTACCGAGCGGCTTGCCGGCTGCGTCGATGATATACCAGCCGCGTTCAACCGTTTCGGGCTTAGCCATGTATGTGGACATACTGTTAATCCTCCGATTAAAACTACAATTAATTTGAAAATTTTCTCGAACGCTGAGATTATACCACTCTGTCTCCCGTTTGTCAAGCCCTTTTTTGAAAAAATCCGATTATTTTGATTTATCACTATGAAAGCTCACGAAATCGCGTTTTTTTGAGGTTTTTGCATAGCTTTGCTATGCGGGGATTGCACGCCTGCGGCGTGGAAGGTAGAAAAAAGCTCCCGCAGGAGCTTTTTTCTACCTTATAAATCAAACGAACGATTTGGAAAATCCCAAATCCAACAATCACTTCTTGCGGGTCTTGATGAAGAGCCCTGTCAGGACTCCGGCTGCCGCAACAGCCGCCGCCGTGATTCCGGCAACTGCGCCGCCGGAAACCGTTTTGTCGGGAATGTCCACGATGTCCGGTTCCGCTGTGGTATCGGCGGGAGTTTCCGCGCCGGAGACGTCGTCTGCGGGCGAACCGTCGTCTACCGCTTCCGCAGCATCCGGCGTTTCTTCCGCCGGTTTCGGATTGACCGTTACCTTGATGAGGTCGCTCGTCGCACGCATCGGCTTGGTGACAATCGCTGTGGTGTAGGTCGCGTAGATGTACGCTTCCCCTGCCGCTGTCGCGGTAAGGGTGTTGCCGTCTGCGGTCACGCAGTCACCGGAGACGATCCGGATCTCGCCGGCCGCCTTGTCCGCGCCGTTGTAGGTCATCGTGCGGAAGACGTTTTCGAGCGTTTCCCCTTCGGTGAGGGTCAGTTCGGTTGTCTGGAGTCCTTCACCTGTATAACAGTACTTCACGGTCTCGCCGATCCAGTTGGAATAGTCTGTCGTCATGCCGTTGATGCCGGTCAGGAAGTGCTGGATGAACTGCGCCTGGTCGCGGTACGTCCACGGCCAGTGCGTGATGCCGTGTGCATTGAGCTGACCGAAATATTCCTTTGTGATGCCGTCAAGGTTATGGTTGAAGGTGGTTTCAAGCTTCTGGACGCTGCGGATGATGCTCTTGAAACACTGTTCGGTGTTGTCGTTGATCACGCCGCTCGTGAGGTAGCCGATGGACATTTCCGGGAATGCCTCGTGCAGGCGGATGATCTGGTCCTGGGAGAAGGTGATGACGCTGACCTGATCCGCGATGTCGTATTCTTTCACAAGACGGATGAATTCGTCGATCAGTTCCGCTTTGCCGGACTTGATTTCAACAAAGAGCTGCTTGGTCTTGTCGAGCTTTTTCCACTCGATGAAGTATTCCTCAAGAGTCGGGATACGCCAGTCGGTGTGGGCGGCATGCGTGTCGACGAGGAATTCCTTCAGCTGGGCGAGGGTGAAGCTTTCAACGTTGCCCGCGCCGTTGGTCGTACGGCTGATGTCGCCGTCGTGCATTGCAACGATCACGCCGTCTTTGGTGATGTAGATGTCGTTTTCAACGATATCCGCACCGGCTTCGATGGCAAAGAGGGAACCTTCGATCGTGTTTTCCGGATAGGAACCGGGCATACCGCGGTGACCGATGATCAGGATCTGACGGGTCATAGTATTCTTTTCGAAGTTTTCGGTGAGCGCGGTCTTGGCACCGGGGATATCTTTTGTGACGATGCCGTTGCCGCCGGAGAGGATCGCCGCCATGTTGCCGTATTCGGTTTCGGGAGCGGTCGTCCATACGCCGACGAGACGACGTTCGAGATAATCGGCGTGATAGCGGTCGGAGATCTCTTCGGGGAGGATCACAACGTGACAGCCGACGGAGTTGGCGTCGCCGCGGATTTTCATGAGGTCATAGGTGCCGTCGGCGGTCTTGTATTTGTCGGTCACGCGGAGAACGGTGCGGCACCAGATGTATTTGTCGATCGCGGTGTGAAGGAGTTCGTTGTTTTCGGAGACAAGGAAGAAGTCGCGGACTTCGTTCGCTTCGAGGTCTGCGATGAGTGCGTTCAGGGCGGCTTCCGTGGAAACTTCATAGGCGGGGATCGTCGTTCCGCAGAGGCTGGAAATTTCGGTCGGTGTACCGGCGGAGGTGCCGTCCGCGAGGATGACCTCGCCGCTGTCGCCGATCGTAAAAATTGCGGTGTTGGGACCGGTCGATGCGATGGCGTCAAGTTCTGCCTTTGTGTCGATTTCGGTGACGAGGGTCGGTGCGGTGAAGACGTTCGATTCGGGGATATCGGCGATGCGGATATCGGCGGCGGACGCGGGTACGATCAGGACGGCGGAAAGCAGGAACGCGAGGGCACCGGAGAGGAGTTTGTGAGTCAGTTTCATGGATTCACATCCTTTTCTGTGAAAAAGCGGGAGGGGGCGATGGCCGCCTCCTCCCGTGTGGTTATGGATTTTTATCTGAACTTTCTGGAGAGCGCGTAGCCTGCTGCGGATACGATGGCAGCAACAGCGGCGATCACACCGAAGTCGAAGGTTTCAGGAGCTTCTGCGGGAGCTTCCACGGTTTCTTCTTCTGCAGCGGGTTCTTCCGCAGGTTCTTCAGCGGGAACTTCTTCTTCAGCGGGTTCTTCAGCGGGAACTTCTTCCACAGGAGTTTCTTCAACTACAGGGGTTTCTTCAACTACAGGAGTTTCTTCAACAACGGGAGTTTCTTCGACAGCAGGAGCTTCTTCAACGGGAGCAGCTGCGGTGAAGTACTTCGCCTGGTCGGCAGCAACGTTTGCAGCGATCTGGTCTGCGGTGAGAACGGTGTTGTAGAAACGGATGCAGTGTACGTCTGCTTCCCAGTTACGGGATGCGTCCGCGTGAGCGAGGAACATGGTGTCCGCACCGACCGTGGATACAGGGAACTGCTGGTCGATGAGGGTACCGTCAACGTACATGTTTGCTTCACATGCGTCGAAGTCGAAAGTGATGGTGAGAGTGGAGTTGTTTACGAAGTCCATACCGCCTGCAACCTTCGGTCTTGCATTGCCGGCGTTCTTGAATTCAAGGAAGTCGCCGTCGTTGCGGATGAACCATGCGAAGTTGTCGTTGTCGGAGTTCAGGAAGGTATTGAAGGATGCACCGTAGCCGGTGAATTCGCCGAATACGATTTCAACGGAGAACTTTTCACCGTTTACCACGTCAACGATCGCGTCGTCGAAGTAGCACCATGCGGAATTTGCGTGGAATGCGTTGTCGGTCCAGTAGTTGGAGTCGTCGAGGTCAATTTCGAAGTCGATGCCGTTGCCGGAGGAGTCCTTCCAGGTGGAAGTTTCCTTGTCCTGGCTGCCGTTTGCGTTGTTCGCACCGTCGTAGAGAGCTGCGAGACCTTCGGTTACCCATGCTGCATCGGCTGCTGCGGGAGCGGTGGTTTCTGCGGGAGCCGCAGGAGTTTCAGCAGCAGCAGAGGGAACAACGGACATGGTGAAGTAGTCAATGTTCGGGGTCTTGATGTCATCGTTGTTGAAATCTGCGGGAGCTGCGAAGCGGAGGGTCTGCTTGCCGGCCTTTACGTTTTCGTAGGTGAGTTCAAGGGTGGTGAATACACCGAAGTCGCCGGTGGACGGGCAGGTGACCTTCTGGGTGGTGCCGTTGAAGTTTACGTCCATGTAACGGTCGCCGTTTGCGGCGTAGGTAACAACGAACTTGACCGTGCCGTCTGCGGGGATATCAAGTTCGAAATCCCACCAGCAGGTTGCTGCGGTTGCTGCATCGAGGGGCTTGAGTGCGATCGAACCCATGCCGCTTTCCGAACGCTGGAATTCGAGGTTGACGTTTTCGCCGCAGTCCTTGAAGTCAACACCGTAGATCACAACTTCTTCGGTGGCTGCGGGAGCTGCTGCTTCTGCGGATGCGCCGTCTTCAAGGACGGTGATTTCGATGGTCTTGCCGATTTCGTAGCCGTCGTTGAAGCAGAAGTACAGATTGTACTTGCCGGGAGCGAGGGGAGCGCCTGCATACGGGCCTTCGCCGTCCATCAGATTCCACGGTTCGTCACCGTCGGACATATAGCAGTAGAACCACTGTCTGGAGCTGGAGCCGCCGCCGGGAACACTGTCTTCTTCCGCGTGGTAGATACCGACCCAGTCGGTGGTGTTTTCACCCCAGGTGGTGATCATGATGTCTTCACCGTATGCGAAGGTGGTCTTTTCGACGTTCATGCCGTAGGGAGCGTCGAGCGGGTCAATTACGAGTTCACCTGCTGCGGGAGCTGCTGCAGGAGCTTCAGCGGCTGCGCCGCCTGCGAGGGTGAGAGTACCGTAAACTTCGGGGGATTCCCACGCCTTGTTGATGTCGTCGCTCCAGCCGTATGCGCCGGAACGGGAGGTTTCACCGGAAACCTGGTCGTTGACCTGGATGTCAAAGCCGATCTGCATGCCTTCGACGAATTCAACTTCCATTGCTTCGTCGAGGATCTTTGCTTCGTAGATGTAGCGGCCGTCTTCGGTGGTCATTGCAACGGAAGCGGCGTCTTCAAGGATCATTTTGCCGTATGCGGAGCCGTCGTAGGAGAGGGTACCGGCATCGTTTGCACACATTGCGAAGTATGCCTGACCGTCATCGTCAAAGGACATGGTCTTTGCGTTGTTGAGGTCGAGGTAGATTTCCATACCGTCGCCGACGGAAGGACCGCCTTCGAAGGAGTGGTCGGAGTCTTCTGCGATGATCAGAACGTAGAGAGCGGTGTCATCCCACATTGCGGAGAACGTGGACTTGAGACCGGTGTCGCGGCCGTCCTTGAGACGGTCGATGGAATAAACGGGAGCGCCTGCCCATGCATCGTCGATTTTGCCGTCGATGGTGGGAGTGCCCTTGATCGCTTCGCCTGCCGGGGCGTCTGCGGCGTAAACTGCAGTGCCTGCGGAAGCGGCGAGAAGGAGTGCGGCGAGTGCCGCGGAAAGGAATTTCTTCATGGCTTCCTCCATATGAAAATTGTGAAAAGGCTTCTCTGCGGACGGATCCGCAGAAGAGATAATTTTACAATTACAATTATGCCACAAAAAGAAGAAGATGTCAAGGGATGTACGGAATTTCAGTGGGTTAAGAAACGGTGTCCGGGAAAAGTATTATAATAATATTTACAAATAATCTATTGTAAAAACGTGCGGTTTGATATACCATAAGACTATTCAAACCATGTTATCAGAGAAGCAGTCAGATCAGAATGTTCGGATATGTCAGACCACTGGTGCCGCAGCTTAAAGTGATGGAATATGAAATGTACCGCGCGGTGTACTGCGGACTCTGCCGTGCGATGGGACGGGTGACGGGACAGGCTTCCCGCATGACGCTGTCCTACGATTTTACGCTGCTGGCGATGGTGCGGATGATCCTCGAGGGAACCGTACCGGAATTTGAGCAGTTCCGCTGTGCCGCGCATCCGCTGAAGAAGCGGACGTACGTGCGGGAAAACGGCGTGCTCGATTATGCGGCGGCGATGTCGGCGGTACTGGCGTATCTCAAGAACCGCGATGATTTTGCGGACGAACACGGGGCAAAGAAGGGGCGTGCGGTGCTTGCGGAACTTCCGCTCCGCGGAATGCAGATGCGCGGTGTGCGTATTTTGCCGGAAGAAGCGCCCGGAGAGATTCTTTCGCGGATGGCGCGGCTGTCGGAACTCGAAAAAGCGGGCTGTCCGTCCGTGGACGAGACGGCGGCGGTGTTCGGCGATGTCCTGGCGTATGTGTTTACGCTGGGACTGGACGGAGAATCCGCAGAGACGGCGTGTACCATCGGGCGGCACATCGGGCGGTTCGTGTACGTATGCGATGCGGCGGACGACCTTGTGGGGGACATCCGGGCGGGACGGTACAATCCGCTGGCGGCCGGATGGGGTGACCTTGCGGTGACGGAAGACGGTACGATGACCGATCTTGTGAGAGGGTCGCTGGAAGTTTCGCTTCCACTCGACCTTGAAGGACTCGGACGTGCAGCAGACCGGCTGAACGCGGCACATCCGCTGACGCCGATTGTACGGAATCTCGTGTATCTCGGGCTTCCGGCGTCCATGCGGCGGGTGCTGTACGGGAAAGAGCCGGAAGACGGCGGCCTGTCCGCGATGACAATGACGGAATAACGATCGACAGAAATGCTCCTTGAAAGGAATTTATATAGATGAGAGACCCATATCAGGTGCTTGGGGTATCGCGCAGCGCCACGGACGAGGAAATCAAGAAGGCATACCGTAATCTTGCGCGTCAGTATCACCCGGACAATTTTGCCGGAAAGCCGGAAGCGGCGGCCTCGGCGGAAGCGGTAATGAAGGAGATCAACGAGGCCTACGACAACATTCAGAAGGAACGTGCCGGAAAAGGCGGAACGTCGCACGGGACCTCCTACACTTCCTCCGGGACGACGTCATTCTACGAAGTGCGACGTCTGATTTCGCAGGGACTTTACTCCGACGCGGAACTGATCATCGATTCGACGCCGTCGGGTGACCGCGGTGCGGAATGGAACTACCTCAAGGGATGTCTCCTGACCCAGCGCGGGTATTATTACGATGCGCTCCGCTGCATTGAAATCGCGTGCTATCTCGATCCGAACAATCTGGAATACCGCGAAGCCAAGAACCGCCTGAAAATGCGCGCGTCCGGCTTCGGGGACGAATACCGTACTGCGACCAATGTGGGCAACTGCGATCTCTGCGGGACCTGCTCGACCCTCATCTGCTGCGATGGCTGCTGCGAATGCTGCGGCGGTGACCTGATCAGCTGCTGCTGACAGGACCGCATAATTTGGGAGGAATGACGGAGTTACTGTTATGACAAATAAGAATCTGACCAAAAAACTCGCTCTCGGCGGTGTGATGGCAGCGCTCTGCATCGCTTTGCTGTATCTGCTCGGGCTGACGGCGTTTGACCTGTCTGTTCTGGTGCTGTGTTCGCTGATGACCATGCTGGTGATGGTGGAATGCGGTGTGAAAGTGACATGGATCTATGCGGCGGTGACGTCGGTACTGGCGCTTCTTCTGCTGCCTTCGAAGCTGTACGCGCTCGAATACATGATGTTTGCGGCGCTGTACCCGATTCTGAAGATGTATTTTGAACGGCTGCCCGCGATGTACGCGTGGCTGCTGAAGATTTCCTGTCTGGATTCCATGCTGATGCTCTGTCTCGTTCTGGTGCGGCTGGTGTTCACGACGGCGGATTTCTTCCCGTTTGCCATGCCGACGTTTATTCTCGGAACGGCGTTCTTCATTCTGTACGACATCGTGCTGACGATGTGCATTTCTGTTTATATGATTAAATTACGGAAGATTTTCAAACTGCCGAAATAATCGAAAAGGCAGAACCGTGAAGGTTCTGCCTTTTGTTTTTTTATTTTGTTTTGATCCACGCGCAGACGTTGTGATCGGGGTCCTGTCCGGCACTTGCGTAGTCCACGAGAGTGACGGGGGTGCCGTCGGCGGTCGTAAGCGTGAGGGCGCAGCGGCATTCGACGTTAGCGGAAGTCGTGTATACGGCGTTCCGGATCGCTTCGTCCGTCAGCGGGAGGACCGGCTCGGCGTCGAGCGTTTCGTCGAGTGCGTAAGTCAGCGGACCGCGGCGGACGGCGATGTAGTGATCGACCGTCGTGTCGGCAACGCAGTCGGACGGATGGATCGCGTAGGGTGTCATATCCGGTGCGTAGTTGATCTCGGTACCTTCGGTGACGGTATAAGCCGCGTAGCCGGGGGTGTTTGCCTTGTCCCATTTCGGAATCCGGAGGTATACGGTGCGTTCGCCCGTACATTTTGTAACTTTGATGCGGATCGTGCTGTCCATGGCGTACGGGTAGCCGGTGGTGATTTCCAGTTCGATGCCGTCGGCGGAGACGGTGCCGTTCCGGTAGAGGTTGAGGTACAGGTTGCCGGAGGCGTCGTATGCTGCCGATGCGGTCGCTTCGAGTGCAAAGCCTGCGGAGGAGATGCAGACGCAGCAGCCGTACCACGATTTATCGTCGAGGTTCTTGTAGCCGCCGACTTCCTTGAAGCGGGGCGCATGGCGGAGCGGGTTGTAGCTGTGGATTGGGAGCGCGATGCCATCGTTTGCAGTGGGATCGATGTGGCGGCGGAGGGATGCGGACATGGCGTTGTACATGGAGATTTCGAATTCGTCCATGTATTTCGGGTCACCCGTCATGCGGTAGAGCTGCCACATGAACTTCATCCACGTGACGGTGACACAGGTTTCCTGCATGATGCCGGTGTGTGCTTCGTTGAACTGTTCGGCGGCGGCGTGGTCGAAAGATTCGTACTGGCAGCCGAGACAGCCGAGGATGGTGCTTTCGTTTTCAAGGACGTTGTCCGCGAAATTGATGACGGTCTGACGGTCGCGTTCGCTGTTCATGATCTTCGAGTATTCCGCCAGACCTTCGAAACACGAGATCATTTCGTACGCCTTGGTGACGTGATACCTGTAGACGGGGAGCTTGTTTTCGTAGGCGAGATCGAACAGGTTTGCTTTCAGCGTGCCGCCGAAGGAGCGGATGTATTCCGCGAACTCAAGATAGCGCGGTTCGTCGGTAAGAGTATAGAGGAACACGAACGGTTCCATGATGGAGCAGTTGTTCAGTCCGTCCCAGAAATTCGTACGTGCGGGGAGAACGAGCTTGCCTTCCTCAGCGTAACCGAATTTGTCGATCATATAGTCTGCATGACGGCAGACGGCGGCGAGAATTTCGTCGGCGAGCTGTTTGTCTCTGCAGATTTCGAGGAAGTAGAGATACCCGAGCATGATGTACTTTCTCGACCAGACGTCCCAGCCGTCGAATTCCTTTTCGACGGAGTAGGTCGAGAAACGTCCGAGGTCATCCTGTGCGGTCAGCATGTCGCGGCAGGTGTCTTCGATGACACGATAGAGCGCTTCGTCTCCTGTAACGGAGCAGGTGAAGCACGCGCCGCGCATCATCTTGCCCCAGTACTCGCCGCGCCAGCCGCGGTCATGGTCGTCCACACCGGGATTCTTGAACAGCTTCACGAATTTCTGCCATGCGCGGGTGTCGTAAAGCTGTACACGGGTCAGCTTGTCCAGCTCGGCGGAAAGTGCATCGTTATACGAATAACAGATGCCGTCCGCAAACCGTACGTCGGTCTTGTTGTACATAAAAACCTCCTGTCGAACATTCGAATGTTATATTTTATCAGCTGCAGATTCGGTACGGTATTTCCAAATCCGCACCCACCTTTGTCATCTATAACAGATTGAAGCTTTTTGAAAGGGTGTTCGGCTCCGACTTGCTTTGCAAGTCGTGGAAAACTTTTTCTTGAAAAAGTTTTCCACGAAAAACATCAATCATTGATATGCCCGTCGATTTCTTCTTTTGCGAGACGGCCGTCGCGGAGAATCTCCCGGAGTCGGGTTTCGTCTCCTGCACGGATGGCGTCGCGGTATTCTGCGAGACTTTCGATGATGGTGTCGATTTCGTCGGCGAGGTAGTCGCCGTTCTGGAGGAAAAGTTCCGTCCACATGGTTTCGTTCAGCCATGCGACGCGGGTCAGGTCACGGTAGCTGCCTGCGGAGAATCCTTTGTGCAGCTTTGCACTCGGGCTTTTTACGTACGCATTCGAAACGACGTGCGCGAGCTGGGACGTGAACGCGATGATCCGGTCGTGATCCTCCGCTGTGGCGAGGGAGAATTTGCCGAAATGTGCGGGCGCCATGACGTTCTTGATCCGTCCGAACAGTTCGACGTCCTCTTCGCGTCCCTTCGGGACGACGATGACCAGCGGCGCGCCGGTGAAGAGGTTTTCGTCTGCGTATTTGAGGCCCGAGAAGTGCGTACCCGCCATCGGGTGTCCGCCGATGTAGGTGAAGCCGTACTGTTCCGCAAGGGCGAAGCCCGCTTCGCAGACGGTACGTTTGGTACCGCAGAGGTCCATCACAAACGTGTCGGGAGCGAGGACCGGTGCGATTTTCTTCATATATTCTATGGATGCTTCCGGATACAGCGCGACGAAGACCGCGTCGCATTCCACGAGGGTCTCATCGGTCAGAAGACCGTCGATAACGCCTTTGATTTTTGCGTGTTCAAGGGTTGCGGCGTTGGCATCGAATCCGTATACGGTATGGTTTTCCTTTTTGTATGCCTTGGCCATCGATCCGCCGATGAGACCGAGGCCGCAGATGCCTATTTTCATTGGGGTGCTCCTTGGATGAATACTGGGGGAGTGATTACATGAATTCGACGTCCGCGCGGAGTGCTGTCTCCGAGAGGATGTCCGGTGTGGAACGGGTGTCGTTCCACATCATTTCCGCGGCGAGTGCCAGCGGATAGGGCAGATATGCTTCGATCGCACCGTCTTCCGCGAGGAATGTGATCATGTCGTCACGGCCGAAACGGCGGATTATCTGAGTGACGCAGTCCGCGTTGCGGATCCAGTACGCCTGGACGTGACGCCACATCTTCCGGCGTTCGTCCGCGTTTTTCTGTACGGCGTCCGCGCCGTCTTCGCCGAGAATGAAGTCGCCGCTCTGGTGGACGAAATACCGCCAGTCGAGCTTGGTCAGTCCTTTCAGCACTGCGCCGAACCCGCCGGTTTCGCGGAGGTTTTTTGTTTTATCGTGGAAGACGATGGTATCGTCGAAATTCCCAATATCGAACGGATCGTAGGAATACGGGAACGCGCCGCTGTTTTCCCAGATGATCGAGACGCGAGGGTCGACTTTGGCGATGGAACCGAGACGGTTTTTTACGGAGGTTGCGTGCAGGCCGAAGAGGATGTCGAGGTCCGGATGCTTCTCGAGGATCTGTCCTGCGGTGCGGTTGACGAATTCCGTGACGGCGTCCGCGATGACCACGCCCGCGAGGGTGTCGCCCCAGATTTCTGTGAACGACTGGAAGTAGATACCGTCGAGACCGAGAGGTGCGTATTTTTCTTCGTATTCGCGGACAACTGCTTCGGTGAGTTCTTCCGTATGTGCCGGGTCGATCTTGTCAAAGCGGGTATCCCAGCCCCACGCGAAGCCGAAATAGACGTTTACGCCGTAGGTGTGAGCGTAGTCGATCAGCTCGCGGGAATTCTGCGGCGGATAGTCGTTCCAGATGATGAGCGTGTTCATTTTCAGCGAGACCATCCGGTCGATGTACCCGCGGTAGTCACGGATGACGTAGCCCCATGTCCACAGGCCGCGCTTCGTGTGCGTCGGTGAGGTGTGATAATGCCATTCGGGGAGATGGTCACCGATGATAACAGCATTGTTCCAGAGGTCGCGGTTTTCGGCGAAAGGGATATATTTATTTTCGAAGTCGTATGCCGCGTAGAGGAGGGAGATGCTGTCCTGCGCCGTGACGGATACGGTCCGGTTGTCCGGGGTGACGTCGATACGGAAGGCGTCGGGAAGTTTTGGGTCGATCCTCAGCAGGAAGGTTCCGTCGCCGCGGGCGGATTCCGCAAGGACGCGGAACTTTGCGGCAGCATCGGATGCGGCTTTTTCTTCCTTATATATGTCATATGTGATGGTCCATGCCATAGCGGTCACCTCGTGATGCTTTCTTGTTTATCGGTGGAATAATTTCTTGGATTCGTAGACCGGTTCGCAGGTCAGCGTGAAGCCGAGCCGTCGGAAGGTATCGAGGTCGATCTGCGAAATGATGACACTGGAATGCGCTTCGCATCCGGCGAGCTGCGGCAGGCAATCGAAGGCCGCACGGGCATTCGGGTCGGTCGCCGCACAGATGGAGAGGGCGATCAGGATCTCGTCCACATGGAGGCGGGGGTTAATGCTGCCGAGATGATCGGTCTTGAGGTGACAGATCGGCTCGAGGACGGAGGGGGAGATGAGGTGAATATTATCGTCGATGCCCGCGAGAGTTTTTAGGGCGTTGAGGATCGCGGCGGAACAGGCGCCGAGAAGGTCGCTCGTCTTGCCGGTGACGATGGTGCCGTCGGGAAGTTCGATCGCCGCGGCGGGGGCATCCGTTTCTGCGGCTTTACCCAAGGCTGCCTGCACGACGGGACGGTCCTCGACGGTGATCTTCGCCTTGTTCATGATGATCTCGGTCTTATAGACGTCTTCGCCGTCTCCGGTACCCTTGATGTTCTTGCACATGCAGTCGTAGTAGCGGCGGATGATCTCCATTTTTGCGGCATGTTCCACGGATTTGTCGTCGTAGATGCAGTTGCCGACCATGTTGACGCCCATATCGGTGGGGGACTTGTACGGGCATTCGCCGTAGATCCCTTCGAACAGGCGGCGCAGGACGGGGAAAATTTCCACGTCACGGTTGTAGTTGACGGTGGTGACACCGTAGGCTTCCAGGTGGAAGGGGTCGATCATGTTGACGTCGGAGAGGTCAACGGTTGCGGCTTCGTAGGCGAGATTGACGGGATGTGTCAGCGGCAGGTTCCAGACGGGGAACGTCTCGAACTTCGCGTAGCCGGATTTGATGCCGCGCTTGTTGTCGTGATAAAGCTGGGAGAGACAGGTCGCCATTTTTCCGCTGCCCGGACCGGGAGCGGTGATGACAACGAGCTGACGGGATGTCTCGATGTATTCGTTGCGCCCGTAGCCGTCCTCGCTGACGATGAGTTTGATGTTGGTGGGATAGCCTGGGATGGGGTAGTGGCGGAATACGCGAATGCCGAGATTGTTCAGCCGTTTGATGAACGCATCGGCAGCGGGTTGGGAAGTATACTGTGTGATGACGACGCTGCCGACATAGAGCCCGCGTTCGCGGAACGCGTCGATGAGACGGAGGGCGTCCATGTCGTAAGTGATGCCGAGATCCGCGCGCATTTTGTTCTGCTCGATGGCGGCGGCGGAGACGACGATGACCATTTCGGCTTTGTCGCGCAGCTGCAGAAGCATGTTGATCTTGCTGTCGGGCTTGAATCCGGGGAGAACACGGGATGCATGGTAGTCGTCGAACAGTTTGCCGCCGAATTCAAGGTAGAGCTTGCCGCCGAACTGGGAGATGCGCTCCGTGATGCGATCGGTCTGAAGCGAGATATATTTATTATTATCGAAACCTTCTTTATACATGATTCAAAACACCTCTTTGTGGAGATAAAAACACGGTCTTATTATAATATAAAATGAGGGAAAGTTCAATATACATGAGCGAAAAAAATGATTTTTGAAAGTCGGGGGAAGAACGACGGTACAGGAAGGAGGGATCGATACGTCCTTTTTTGTGGAAGGGGATAAAAAAAGAATAAAAAAGATTTAAAAAAGGTATTGACAAGTGTTCGGAGGAGTGATATAATAACGGGGCTGTCAAGGAGACGGCTGCACGGAAGGTCCGAAAGCAAGCGGTTCGAAAAAAAACTTGAAAAAAGTTTTAAAAAACCTCTTGACAAAGGGAACCGGATGTGATATAATAAACGAGTCGCTGAGACAGAGCCAAGCAAACGCGAACCGGTCAAGAAAAAAACTTAAAAAAGTTTTGAAAAACCTCTTGACAAAGGAGAGCGGATGTGATATAATAAACAGGCTGCTGAGAAAGCGGCGAGCAAGATCGCTCATTGAAAATTGAACAACAATGTAC
>JAFQFS010000177.1 GCA_017398585.1 Clostridia bacterium | reverse complement strand
CTCAACTGCCCGACTGCAAGAACGGAGGTGTCCAGAGGACACTTCCTCTGGTCGGGGTGATTCACAAGAGGGCGACGACTCGCCCTCTTGTGCGCCGTCCGCGCAGGACAAAGTCAAGTCTGCACTCGCAGACAATCAACAAAATAAACTTAAAATTTAAGATAAATATAGAGGTTGCCATGCACATACTCAACCTGTTAGTATGCCCCCTCTGCGGCGCATCCCTGTCGCGGACGGACAAAACCCTCCGCTGTACTGCGGGACATGCGTTCGATATCGCAAAATCCGGGTACGTGAACCTCCTTCCTCCGGGAAAGGAAAAAAACGCCCGTACCGGTGACGAACGTGAAATGGTGCGCGCAAGAGAGGAATTCCTCTCCCTCGGATATTACAGCGCCATCACCGATGCCCTCGCCGATGCCGCCGCGGAATTCGCTCCGCGGGATTCGTATACCGTCTGCGATATGGGCTGCGGGGAAGGATACCATACCTGCCGCTTTACCGGACGTCTTGCGGAACGGACGCATGCGGAGGTTCTCGCCATCGGGTTTGACGCCTCCAAATACGCCGCCGAACGCGGATGCAAACGCGCCGTGCGCGACGGTCTCATGCCGAAGGACGGCGTCGGTGCGCCGTTTGAAGGAACCGCCGGCACGTACTTTATGCCCGGGAACATCTTCCGCCTTCCCCTTGCGGATCATTCCGTGAACGTCGCGCTGAGCATGTTCGCTCCCGTTGCCGGGGACGAGGCAAAGCGTGTGCTGACTCCGGACGGCGTCCTGATCGTCGTTTCCTCCGGGAAGGAGCACCTCCTCGAAATGCGTCAGCGCATCTACGATGACGTCCGTCTTTCCGACGAACTTCCCGCTGTGCCGGACGGCTTTTGCGAGATCGCGCGGATTCACAACCGCTATACGACGGAGATTCAGAAGACGGAGCATCTCATGGCACTGTTCACCATGACGCCGTTTTACTATAAGACCACCGAAGCCGGACGGGAACGTCTGGCGGCGGTCGGCATGCCGTTTGCGCTGACCGTGGACGTGAATTACTCGATTTTCGGGGTGGCGTGATATGTATCTGTCCATCATCATCCCCATGTACAACGAAGCTCCCATCATCGCTTCCACGGTGCGCACCCTTGCCGCCGCGATGGAATCGGCGGATCTTCCCGGACGGTACGAAATCCTCTTTTCCGATGACGGCTCGTCCGACGGATGCGGCGAAATTGCAGAAAAAACCGCACGGGAGCTTTCGCTGACGTGCGGTGAAATCCGTGTGGTGCGCTCGGAAGAGAACCGCGGCAAAGGGCACGCGGTACGGCTCGGGATGCGGGCGTCCCGCGGGGAATACTGCGTCTTCACCGACTGCGACCTCGCCTACGGGACGGATATCCTCCACGAAATGGCGGCGCGTATGAGCGCTCCGGCATTTGCACAGGACGTTCTGATCGGTTCCCGCGCGATTGCGGCAAACGGGTATGCGGGATATACGTGCCTGCGGAAACTGGCATCAAAGGCATATGTACGTCTCCTGGCGGTTTCGGCGGGATTCCGGTACACGGACTCCCAGTGCGGGATCAAGATGTTCCGCGGGGACGCCGCGCGGACGATTTTCGCACACGCCGGAGTGAACGGCTGGGCGTTCGACTTTGAAGTGCTTCTGCTTGCCGAAAAACTCGGCTATGCCATTGCGGAGCATCCGGTGACGGTACTCAATCACCGCGAATCGAAGATCCATCTCCTCCGCGACAGCCTGAAGATGGCGGCGGACGTCCGGAACATCCGGAAGCGGATTGATGGGATGTCTGTGGGTACAGACTGATCGAGACACGAAGTGTCTCGTGTCCTCAGCGGACGGCGTAAGATGTACGCCTGCGGACGGCGGACTGTTCGACGTCTGCGAGTGCAGACTGGACGTTGTCCTACGCGGACGGCGCACAAGAGGGCGAGTCGTCGCCCTCTTGTGAATCACCCCGACCAGAGGAAGTGTCCTCTGGACACCTCTGCGCTTTTGAAGCTGGGAATTCAGACAAAACTCGACACGCACATACGGTGCAAGGGTTGCGCAGATATAGGCTAACCGCGGGAAAAGACCAACGTGCAGTCAACAAAATACCGCCACCCTTTCGCCCGCGGTTAGCAGAATCAGAAACTGACAGTTTGCAATTCCTATATCGTGAAAGTTGTGGGTAGTTGTTCCGTATTTGATTGACCGAAACGTACGATTTATAGAGCGGGGTGATTCACAAGAGGGTGCCGCTCCGGGCACCCTCTTGTGCGCCGTCCGCGTAGGACAACGTCAAGTCTGCACTCGCAGACAATCTATAATCCCGCCGTCCGCAGGACTCACGAATAAAACGTGTGTTCCCCGATCGCCATGACGAATTTGCAGTTCTGCGGAATCCACAGACTGCCCGCGATGCGTTCGTTCAGAAAGTACAGCATATGTTCGTTCAGGACCGCGTCGTCGAGACATAGCTTCGCCGCGATCACGGAATCTTCGTTCGGTTCCTGATCGATCGCGCCGTTGACCGTCGGCGTGAACTGCACGCCGTGGTCGTTGTCGAAGATGACGTCGTAGACCGTGTCCGGGAATTCATCCGATTCCACGCGGTTCAGGATGACGTTCCCGACCGCGAGCTTGCCGCGGAACGGTTCACCCTGCGCCTCCGCGTGAATGATCTTCGACAGCCAGTAGACGTCCGTTTCGTCGTAATAGTCTTCCGCAGACACCACCGCGCCGCGTTCGCGGGTGAGGTAGGTCGTGTTGTCTTCGTATACATAAGTCGTGTCGAAGCCGAACGCCTTCGCCGCCTTGCCGAGCGGGATGTACAGGATGTCGTCTTCGGTAAATACGCCGTATTCGCACCAGAGCATCCGGCCGTTCGCCTCGATGTAGAACTCGTCCTCCGGCGCACGCAGGTCAAGCGAGTCCGTCCGGACATACGCGGTCGCTTCGTCCTCTTCCCACCAGACGACGGAATTGTCCGCCATGCAGGCGAATTCGCGGAGCGAGACGTACGCGATGTCCTTCACCGACAGTACTTCGCCCTCGTAGGCGAATCCGTCCACCACGACGTCAAAGTCGGCGGGTTCGGTCGGGTAGATGCAGTCCGCGGACGTGAAGACGGCGAGGGCGGAGATCGTCAGAAGGGCGGAAAGAAAAAGAACGGTATGTTTTGCTTTGGATGTGGTTTTCATAAAATAAAATCCTCCGAAGTGTGCTCAAATGGTTTCAACAGTCAAAATACGGAGCAGCAGGGAGAGCAGGATATGTTTCGATACAGTGTTTGTTCTTCACTGCATTTCCGATTATACCATAGTATCACCAAAAAATTAACAGGTAAATAATTCCGTACCGGTTTTGCCGATATTACCCAATCACCCGTTTTTCCGTCTCAGGAGAAGCCGGAAACCGTGCGCCGGGAGGATTTTTTACATTATAATATGGATTTTTTCCGCGGAATGTAATATAATAAAACAACAGATCTGACCGTTTCACGGAATCCGAAGGATTTTTCCATAAATGGAGTAAATTATAAATGAAATTCAAGCATATTCCGCCGTTTGCCGCGCTGCTTACCGCAGCGGCCCTGCTCCTTCAGACGACATCGTGCGGGTTTATTATCGTCAATGACATGAGTCCCGCCGAGGAGTCCGGTGACACGTCCGGCGGTCCGTCCGCCGAGACGGAAGCATACACGGCGGAGGAGTTCACCCGCTATATTCCGGTGGACAACTACGCGGTGTCCCGCCGGTATCTCGGGGAACTTCCGGAGCGCGACTACGGCGGCTCGGTCTTCTTCATTACCACCCCGTCGGCGGACTACATCGACCCCGACAACACCGCATCGGTAGTGAACCGTCTGGTGTCCGAGCGAAACGAGGACGTCGAGGAACAGTTCGGCGTGACGCTCATTACGTCCGTGACCGATGCCTCGACCATGCTGTCCGAACTGGCGCAGGCGGTCGCGTCCGACTCCTACTATACCGACCTTCTGATGGTGCCGGTGTACATGGTCGGGAATTTCCGTGCGGCAGACACGCTTATCAATATGCGCACCCTTCCGTTTTTTGACATCGAACAGCCGTATTTCAACAAGGATTCGTCCGACATGACCTCCGGCGGCTATTCGACCTACGGCGTTGCGGGCCCCGCGAGCATCGCGCCCTCCTCGTTTGCGGCGCTGTTCATGAACAAGACCATTCTGGAAGAAGCGGGAACCGATCCGTATGCGATCTACGACACCGTTGCGGCGGGAACGTGGACATGGGACATCGCGATGCAGTACAGCGAAGCGGTGAAAACGCTGAACGGTGAACGGACGGAAAGCGGTCTCCCGGGCTACTACACCATAACGGCGCAGAACACGGCGGAGCGTCTCCCCGACCTTGTATTCAAGTCGGCGGGGAACGATTACGTGACCACGGGACGCCGTTCCGTACCGGCACTCGGCTACACGGCGAGGTCGGTGCAGAGCACAATGGACATTCTCGCGAACATTTACAACGACCGGTATGCGATTCTGGACTCGACGGCAGGAGCGGTGAACTGCTTCTCCGGAGGAGAATCCGCGTTCCTTGTGGACTATCTGTACATCATGTCCTGGATGCCGGGCGCGAAGGCGGACTGGGGCGTTGTTCCTCTGCCGAAGGGATCGGAGGACGACGAATACCGCACGCTGATTTCGAACACGGAACTGATATTTGCGGTTCCGAAGAACCACACGAACGGGGAAGTACCTGCGGTCGTACTGTCCGCGCTGAACGCAGCGTCGTACGGTTACATTTACGACGAATACGTGGACTATCACATGGAAGAAGTGCTTCGTGACAACGACTCGATCAACATGGTGGACATGATCCTCGACACGGCGTCGTTCGATTTTGCTCTGGCATTCGGCAGTGCGTACCCGACGGTGGCGGCGGCGACGTACCGTCTGATCCGCGACTGTGCCGCGACGAACAATCTTGCGGATTATTTTGCAGACCGCAAGACGGTGGCGCAGGGGACGCTGAAGGAATATTTCCCACTGAAACATTAAAAAGGTTTAAATTTTATGGGATTTATAAGGAGGAAAAACTCCCTGCGGTCGTTTTTCTGATTTTTATGTCTCCGCGCGAAGCCTCTTTGGAAACTCGCGCGCCAAAGGAGGGGAAGTGTCCCCTCCTCTGGACTCTTCCCCTCGGATGATGCGCTGACCGCGGGAAAAGACCAACGTACGGTCAACAAAATACCGTCACCCTTTTGCCCGCGGTTAGCAGAAATCCGAAACTGACAGTTTGCAATTCCTATATCGAGAAAGCTGTGGGTAGTTGTTCCGTATTTGATAAACCCAAACGTGCGATTTATAGAGCGGGGTGATTCACAAGAGGGTGCCGCTCCGGGCACCCTCTTGTGCGCCGTCCGCGCAGGACAAAGTCCGGTCTGCACTCGCAGACAATCTGTAAGATATATTGAAAAAACATAAAAAATATCTCTTGACATAAAGGAGACTTCACTATGTTCCGAATTCAGGAAGAACTGAGAAAGCCCGGCATCAAGCGCGTGATCCTCGATACCGACACGTACAACGAGATCGACGACCAGTTCGCGCTGTCCCTCGCGATGCTCGCGCAGGACAAGCTCAACCTTGTGGCGGTCACCGCAGCACCGTTCCACAACGACAAGAGCGATTCCTTCGCCGACGGCATGGAACGCAGCTACCGCGAGATCGGCATCTGCACAAAGCTGGTGCAGGAATCCCACGGCGTTGCCATCCCGCCGTACTACCGCGGTTCCGTCGAACGTATGCCCGACGAGGATACCCCCGTGCAGTCCGAAGCGGCGGAAGCGATTTACCGCCACGTCATGGAATCGGATGAAATCACCTACATCGCCGCCATCGGCGCGATCACGAATGTGTCCTCCGCGATCCTTCTGCATCCCGAAATCAAGGATAAAATCGCCGTGATCTGGCTCGGCGGCGGCGCAAGATGGTTCAGCGCGTCCGAATTCAACCTGAACGGCGACCGCAATGCCGCCAACGCCCTCTATAAATCCGGTGTGCCGCTCCTTCAGATGCCCGCTCCCGGCATGACGTCCCACCTCATCGTGACCATCCACGAACTCGAATACTTCCTCCGCGGCAACTCCCCGCTCGGTGATTACCTCTGCGACAACGTCGCCGAATGCAAACCCGCGAACGCCGTCTCGTGGAGCCGCGTCATCTGGGACATCTCCGCCATCTGCGCCATCATCGACCCGAACTGCTTCCGCGAAACCATCCAGCCCCGCCCGCGCGTCGACGAACATTACAATTACCGCTGGGGCGCCTACGACGGCGACTTCGAACACGCCGAATCCATGAACCGCGACCACGTATTCTCGATTCTGTTTAAGAGACTGATGAAATGAGGTTTTCCGGGGGGGGTCTTTTTTAG
>JAFQFS010000176.1 GCA_017398585.1 Clostridia bacterium | reverse complement strand
TGTTGATTGTCTGCGAGTGCAGACTTGACTTTGTCCTGCGCGGACGGCGCACAAGAGGGCGAGTCGTCGCCCTCTTGTGAATCACCCCGACCAGAGGAAGTGTCCTCTGGACACCTCCGTTCTTGCAGTCGGGCAGTTGAGACATCCACCGACACGCACATACGGTGCAAGGGTTGCGCAGATATAGGCTAACCGCGGGAAAAGACCAACGTACGGTCAACAAAATACCGTTACCCTTTCGCCAGCGGTTAGCAGAAATCCGAAACTGACAGTTTGCAGTCACGAAATCGAGAAATAAACGGACAGTTGTTCCATATTTGATAAAGCCAAACGTACGATCTAACAGAGCGGGGTGATTCACAAGAGGGTGCCGCTCCGGGCACCCTCTTGTGCGCCGTCCGCGCAGGACAACGTCCGGTCTGCACTCGCAGACGTCGAACAATCCGCCGCCCGCAGGGCAAAGAGTCAGTCAAGAATCGTCTTCACCAGCTTCGCGTGCAGCGCGTACCGCTCGCTCTGTACAATGTTCGTGCAGGTCGATAGCGTGATGATCCGGCTGTTCTTGTCAAAACTGATTTCTTTCTCCTTGTCCGAATTGCCGCATAATTCCTCCGCAAATCCGACAAAATCTTCCACGGAGGTGAACCCCGTGCGGAAATAGTTGTAGTCCTCGCGGGTCTTGTAGATCGAGAACGGCTCGTAGACATAAATGCCGTCCAGCGTGTAAATGTAAATGTACGTGTCGTTGAAATAGTCATCCCGGAAGAACTTCGTCACGTCGTGGAACATCGTCCCCGTCGTGATGTTGTGACCGTATATGACCGTGTTGAAGTTTCTTGTGATCGAATCTTCACACCGGAAGTCGACAAAAATCGAGCCGATCGGGAGATAGTCCCCCGTGTACGCGTGGTTGAGGTAGTAATCGTTGTCTTCCCCCTGTACCAGCGGGTAGTTGATGTTCGTCCCCTCAACGGTGATCCAGCCGTAAACGTCGGGGTTGATCCGCGCAAGGGACATCAGCCCCGCACGCATCTTTTCAAGCTCTTCGTTGTGCTCCTCTTCCGGAAGAGCGGCGGATTCCGTGGGATTCTGTGCCGCCATGCCTTCCCGGATCGACGTCATGTCGTTCAGCGTCGGCGACTCCGCTCCGGCGGACAGGTATTTTACAACCCCTTCGTCCGGACGGAACGCGCTCGACAGATCCATCGAGAAACCGGTGGAGAAGAATTCCTGTTCCAGACGGTCGTAGATCTCGACGCCTTTCTGCTTTGCTATGAGATTCTGTACCAGCAGCAGGCAGCTCACGATAAAGACGGCAAAACAGCTGTAAAAAACGATCCGGCGCATGATTTCGGTCATCGAAAGCTTCGCTGACTGTTCGGCGGCGGCGTTCAGCTCGATGTCGTTCTCGGACAGCTCGTCGAGAGAGTTGAGAAACGTTCCGTTTTCGAACCCGTGTTCCTGCTTGTCAAAGGTCAGTTCCCCTTCGAAATCGTCGGTCTCCTCCGGCTTTTCCGTCAGAGCGGATTTCAGGGACTTTAATTTATCGGATAAATTCATGGATACCTCTTTGCGGTTATGGGAATATTGTTTCATCTTATATTATACATCGAACTTTTCCGAAAGCAAGTGGGACGTGGGAGAATTCTTCGTTTTTTCATCGACTTTTTACAATTGCACGGGATGCAGGAAGAGACTTTATTCGACTGTTGACATTTTGTAAAATATATAGTATACTATATTTATACAACAACAGGAGGAATTTCATGAAAACATTCTCAAAAATACTGCTGTTATTTCTCTGTGTTCTGACTCTTGTTTCCTGTGGAAACGATGAGGAAGAAGCGGCGGAACCCGAAGTGCTGACCAATATTTTCCGAGGAACAACGGTTTCCCTGCCGGACGGGTATATGCTGACCTCCGCCGCTCTGCCGTACCGGGATACGGAATCAGATGAAGTGACCGTCCTCTGTCAGGCGGAAGGTCACCTCGCCCTTGTTACGGTATCTCCCGACGGTTCCGCCGGAGAACCGCAGGTTCTGGACATTGATCCGCAGACCGTCTCACGTGCCGTCGTGACAAAGGAAATGCTGTATTATCTAGAACTCCACTTCGACAGCGAAACGGCGGAACGCTCTTATTATCTGCATAATTTCCGTCTTGCGGACGGGACAGAAACCGTCTCCGGCGAACTTTCGGAGCATTTCATGCCGTACGATTCCCTGCGCATCGGCGGGATGGCGGTCACGGCGGACGGTCTTGTCTGCCTTTCCGCCGAGATGGAAATGATCGCACTGAATCCGCTGTTCGGGAAGGAATTCACCGTCGTGAGCAGCGATTTCATCCGTTCGCTGACCTCATCACCCGACGGACAGGTCTACGCATACGGCTATTTCGGCAGCGATTACTGCTTTGTCCCGATCAATCCCGACGTGATGACCTACGGACAGCGGCTGAATCTTCCGAAATCGGCGGACAAACTCTGTTTCGGTTCCTCGGACGGCTATGACCTGTACTGGTCAGGGGACAGCGGCGTGTACGGCTGGAACAAGACAGAAAACCAAAGCATGCTTCTGCTCGACTACAACAGTTCCAGTCTGCTTTCGGGCAATCTCGACCTGCTGTACGTCTACAATTCCGACCGGATCCTCGCGGCGGAGCGTGACGATAATTTCAACTATACGCTGACGCTGTACGAACGCGCACCCGACGTTGACCTGTCGGCGATCCCCACACTGGAAATCGCGTACGCGGACAGCAACAACAATCTGCGGAAAAACATCGTCGCGTTCAACAAAGCGCACACCGATGTCCGCATTATTGAAAAGAATTACACCGCCGACGGCACCGACGTGGAGACGGCGACACGGAATCTTCTCAACGACATCCTGAACGGACTGTACAAGCCCGACATTGTGACTGCCGAGACGGTGAACGACATGATCGTCCAGCTTTACCGGAACGGTCTGTACACCGACCTGTATCCGCTGATGGGAGACGAACTCAAAAACGACCTCCTCGGCTGCGTCACACGCACGTTTGAAACGGACACGGGCGAACTCTGGGCAATCGGGACGAACTTAATGATCGACACCCTCACCGGTCCGCGGAAACTTCTCGGCGACCGCACCGGCTGGACGGTGACGGAAATGATTGACTTTGCAAAAAGTCTGCCGGAGGATGTCGTGCTGTACGAAAGCCTGAACAAGCAGCAGAGTCTGTCATCGTGGCTCGGACAGAACTGGCACCGGCTGTTCATTGACGAGGAAACGAACACCTGCCGGTTTGATTCGAAGGAATTCATCGGACTGCTCGAATATCTCGGTACCCTGCCGGACACATGGGAGGATGCCAACAAACTCCTTGCGGATTACAGGGAGCCCGGTGTGCGCTTTGCACCGCATCAGACGGGACACGTTGCACTCGCTCTCAATCATATTTTTCTTGTCAGTTCGTGGTTCGACAATGAGCACCTCTTTTTTGACAAGGATACGGTCTGCATCGGTTATCCGACCACGGAAGGGGAAAACGGTTCGATCGTCAGCATGATGCCGTATATCATCACAAGTTTCTGCGAAACCCCGGAACTCGCATGGGAATTCATAGAAAGCATTGTCAAGCCGGAAAACTACGCGACCTTCGGACAAACGCTTCCCGTCCTGCGTTCCCAATTACAGCAGCTCTGTACGGCGCAGTATGAATACTACACGCACATCAGTGACGCCGGAGGTGCGCACGGCGGACTTCTCCGTGAAGTCCACGAACTGGAACCCGGATATGTGCAGTACATCTTCACCGAGCAGCACGAACGGGAACTTATCGACTTCCTCGACAACATCGCCGGACAGCCGGTGTCCACCCTTTCGGACGACGTAATCGCGGATATTCTCTCGGAAGAAATCACGTCCTTCTTCGGCGGCGCGAAAACGGCAGAGGAATGCGCGTCCGTCATCCAGTCTCGGGTGAGCATATATCTCTCGGAAAACGAATAAAACGTCTGGACAAACTCCGCGCGAAATGCTATAATTGAGACAAATTCTAATTCAACGAAAAGGAAGTTATCTCTATGAACGCTATGGATGCAAGACTGAACGCGCTGCGTCAGAAAATGAGCGAGATGAACCTCGACGCCATCTACGTGAACTCCGCCGAAAACCACCTCTACATGTCCGGCTTCGACAACCCCGACGGACACCTCGTCATCACGAAGGAAAAGGCATACGTATTCGCGGATTTCCGCTACATTGAAGCCGCAAAGGCGGAGGCGTCCTCCTCCTTCGAGGTCTGCCTGCCGAACAAGCCCACTCTCAACGAAATCGTCCGCGACGGCGGCGTGAAGAACTTCGGCTACGAAGACCGCCGCATGACCTGCGCGTCCCTCGCGGGACTGAAGAAGACCCTCGACGGCATGGGCGTGGAATTCTGCCCGATCGGCGGCATTTTCACCGAAATCCGCTCCTACAAGACCGACGACGAAGTCGAAAGCATCATCGCCGCTCAGCGCATCGCGGAAGGTGCGTTCGCGCACATTCTGAAGGTCATTAACTACGACATGACCGAAACCGAAGTGGCGGCGGAACTCGAATACTACATGAAGAAGCACGGCAGCGAAAAGCCGTCGTTCGACACCATCGCCGTTTCCGGCACCGCATCCGCGCGTCCGCACGGCGTACCGCGTCCGGTGAAGCTGGAAAAGGGTTTCCTGACGATGGACTACGGTGCAGTGGTGAACGGCTATCACTCCGACATGACCCGTACGATCGTGATCGGCAAGGCGGACGCGGACATCACGAAGCTGTACAACACGGTTCTCGAAGCGCAGTGCGCGGCGATTGACGCGATCACAGAAGGCGCGAAGAATGCGGACATGGACAAGATCGCGCGCGACATCATCGACAACGCGGGCTACAGGGGATGCTTCGGTCACTCCCTCGGTCACGGCGTAGGTCTCGAAATCCACGAACAGCCCGGCGTTTCCGGCGGCATGGGCGACGCAACCCTCAAGGTCGGTCAGATCATCACCGTCGAACCCGGCATCTACATCGAAGGCAAGTACGGCTGCCGCATCGAAGACATGGTGCTGATTACCAAGGGCGGCAAGCAGAACCTCACAGACTGCCCGAAGGAACTGATTGAAGTTTAAGATGTGAAGTTTCTCGGGAAAACCTTTTTTAAGGAAAAAGGTTTTCCCGAACCCTTTCCAAAAACCTTTTTGGACTGGAAAAAATGACTATGGACAGTGCAGATTTTATGACTTGCGCTGTCTTTTGTTCTATGCAATCACATTGTGTTGACATTGTACATACAATGTGGTATAATAGGATGGAAGGGAGTGATATTATGCCGCAGACTACTCTGAATATCCGTATGGATGAACAGCTGAAGCAGGATTTTGAGCACGTCTGTGAAGAACTCGGTCTGAATATGACAACCGCGATCACGATTTTTGCGAAAAAAATGAGCCGCGAGAAAAGGATTCCGTTTGAGGTATCTCTCGACCCGTTTTATTCGGAATCCAATCTGGCACATCTCCGCCGCGGTGTCGAAGCACTGAACGCCGGACGCGGGACGGAACATGAACTGATCGGGGACGACGATGAAGAAGATATGGTTTGACGAAGCGTGGGATGACTATATGTACTGGCAGACGCAGGACAAAAAAACGCTGAAGCGGATCAATCAGCTCATTCGGGACATCGAACGCGGGAACGGATTTGACGGCATCGGAAAACCGGAACCGCTGAAAAATGAATTCAGCGGATTCTGGAGCCGGAGAATCGACGACTGCAACCGCCTGATCTACCGGATCGTCGGAGACACGCTGGAAATTCTCTCCTGCCGAGGACATTACGAATAACACAGAAAACCGGCGGATGATGTTAAGTCACCCGCCGGTTTTGTTTACATATAGCCGCCCTCTCTGTCGGGAAGGCTTTTGTATTCTTCCGTTTCCATCATCATCTCATGTACAAACCGGCAGAATTCGTTGATCGCTTCCGCCTGTTCCGCGGTGATGTTTTTGTTATGCCATGTACTCTGTGTGATCGTGGTATCCGCCAGAATTTCATATGTATTGTCATTCATGGTAAAGCGTATCTCAAAATACGTCATCGGCTGGATGATTTCGCCGTCCGCACGTACATCTGCCGGCATCTTCCACAGTTCCAGCTCCACAATTTTGTCGTAAATCGCGAGAATCTCTTCATCGGACGGCGTATAGTCCACTCGCGCCGTTCCGTTGTGGATGAGATCTTTCTGGATATACCCTTCATAGGTATCCAGAATATTCATCTGCGCCGTGTCGCATCCCATGGCATAATAAACCGCAAAATCCTCCGGCACGCCGTCGGGCATCGGTTTCCCGCCGCAGGCGGTGAACAGAAGCAGTCCGCAGAGGAACAGGCTCAGAATTTTCTTCATACCGTCTCTCCTTTCTCACATCGCGGGAAGATAGAACAGGTACGGCGCCGTGAAAACCGCCAGTGACAGCGCGATTTTCCTCTTCTGTACGTCCGTCATGTCCTCTTTCCGCAGGACAATGTACCGGTTATACACGAAAATCAGCACCGCCGTGACGGCGACGCCGAACGTCGTCCACAGGAACGACCAGATGTCGTAAAACGGATTGTACAGCACCCGTGTGATCCCGTAGAAGACCGAATCCCTCGCGATGTTCATCCCGAAATCCGGCGCGATCATCAGCAGACCGCCGAGGATGTCCGCCGCGAAGCCGAAAACCCACGTCAGCCACACGATCCGCACGGCAGAAGCGGCGGGACGTTCGAACTTCATAACTTTCATCGTCAGCCAGAGGACGAGAAAGTCGATCAGCCAGTTCGCGGGCAGTGCGATCAGCCAGAGCTGCGGCATAAATGCCGCAATCAGCCACAGCGGCATAATCATATTGTACAGCCGCACGTCGTTGTTTTTCATGGAACACCTCCTGAACTCTATATTTTACAAGTATACTATATCACAAAATCCCGGCATCGTCAACCGAAACCGGGATTTTCTCATGCAGTTTTAATGTGTCCGCCGGTACTTTTTCACATACGGGATCTCGATCCACCGCTTGAAGCGGAAGAACAGGTTTTTCTTGTCCCTGATCGGCGGAACGATGATGCAGTACAGCCCCGCGGACTTCGCCGCCGCCGCGTCCGTCAGGAGCTGATCCCCCAGCAGGACGGCGTTTTCCGCCGTCGCGCCGAGGTCGCGCATCGCCGTTTTCAGCTTTTTCGTCCCCGGCTTGTGCGAATCCGCATACGCCGCGTAGCCGAAATTTTTGTTGAACAGCGCCACGCGTTCCTCATGGTTGTTCGACACGAACGCCACGGTCACGCCCTTTTCGTTCATGTTCCGGCACCACGTCACCACATTGTCCGGCGGCGTCGGGTCGTCGTACGTCGCGAGGGTGTTGTCGATGTCGCAGATGATAAACTTCTTACCGAGCGAGAGAAGATGCTCCGGCGTCACGCATTCGAACCGGTCGACCATTTCGTCGGGAATGAGGTATTTTTCAAAAATCATCGTTTTTTCTCAACTTTCCGTATTGCTTCGATCCGTGCGCTCACGGTCGGATGGTTGTGTTCCAGTGCAACAATCACCGGATGCGGGTTCAGATCGGAGAAATTGTCCCGCGCCAGTTTTTTCAGTACGGTCACCATCGCTTCTCCGTACCCCAGCTCCGCCGCCATCCGGTCGGCCCGGTATTCGTACCGTCTGCCGAAGAACGCCGACGGAATCTGCAGCACCGTCATCACGGGCGACAGCAGCACGCCCGTCAGCGCGGCGATTGCAAAAGCGAAATTCACATCCGTGAAGCCGTAGTCGAACGAGATCTGCGGGATCAGCGCGAACGCCGCGATCATCGCCGTCAGGACCGCCATCGTCAGCATATTGTATGCCGTCATTTTCGCGGTGTCACGGTGTTTGAAATGCGCCAGTTCGTGCGCGAACACGGCGGCGATCTCGTCTTCCGTGTAGTTTTCCACAAGATTGTCATACAGCGCGATCTTTTTGAATTTTCCGAGTCCCGTGCAGAACGCGTTTACCTTTGTCGTACGTCTGGACGCGTCCATGACGCGGATATCGGAGAGTTCGTACCCCGCTTCGCGGAACATCGCGACCAGCGTATCGCGCAGACTGCCGTCCGGGAGAGGCGTGAACTTATTGAAGATCCGCATGAACGTCATGGACAGCATATTCACGGCAAGCATGAACAGTGCAATGAACGCAAACAGGACGACGAAGAACATCGTACCCATGCGGTCGAACATGAACATCGCGAAGCACATCAATGCGGCATTCACGATGAAATTGATGACAAAATTGCTGACCGTGTCGGTGACGAAGGTTTTCCCGTCAGTCTTATTGAAGCCGTACTTCCCTTCGATTTTCATGGTCACGTAATACTCATACGGGATCGACCAGAGGGTCAGGAACGCGGCATAGACGAGCATGAGGAGGATCGACTTCAGGTAATCCCCGCCCGGCAGAACATGATACACCGCCGACAGCACATTGGTTCCGAACAGGATCAGCCCGAGCACGAAGTCGGCGAGGGTACTGACGAGACCCGCGCGTGACTTTTCAGCGGAATACTCGCGCCAGCGGGCGTATTCTTTTTCATCGTAAATATCCCGCACATTTTCCGGCAGAGGCTTTTTCTTCTGCCGCACCGCGAGGACGCGCATTACGAGGTCATAGCCCAGATTGAACGTCATCACGGCAAGAATCACTAGTTTATACATAATATTCTCGAAAATTTATATTTTATGAAATTTTACAGGACGTCTGCGAGTGCAGACCGGACGTTGTCCTACGCGGACGGCGCACAAGAGGGTGCCCGGAGCGGCACCCTCTTGTGAATCACCCCGCTCTGTAAATCGTATGTTTGGGTTTATCAAATACGGAACAACTGCCTACAGCTTTCACGATTTCGTGACTGCAAACTGTCAGTTTCAGATTCTGCTAACCGCGGGCGAAAGGGTAGCGGTATTTTGTTGACCGTACGTTGTTTTTTCCGCGGTTAGCCTATATCTGCGCAACCCTTGCACCGTATGTGCGTGTCGATGGTTGTCTCGACTACTCAGCTTCAAGAACGCAGAGGTGTCCAGAGGACACTTCCTCTGGTCGGGGTGATTCACAAGAGGGCGACGACTCGCCCTCTTGTGCGCCGTCCGCGTAGGACAACGTCCAGTCTGCACTCGCAGACAATCAACAGAATCCCGTCCGCCTGCGGACATCATTCACCGAAAATCGAAAAATGACCGTTCCGGTCATTTTTCTTTCTTCAATTGCTTCAATTACTTGATTTCAACAATCGCGTTTGCTTCGTCGCCCTTGTAGGAGTTTTCGAGGAGTTCGGTAAGAGCAATCGCATCGTCGATGCCGAGACCTTCCGGAGAACCGGTGCCTGCGATGACCGCGTCAACGAACTGTTCCAGCGGGGACTTCTTTGCACGCGGGAGATCGGGCTTGATGAAGCCGCCGACTACGCTGCCGATTGCCTGGCTGGAGAACTGAACGTCTTCACCATGAGCGATCATGGAACCCTTGGTACCGTAGATTTCGAGGGTCTGGGGAGAATTGTGGGAAACAAAACCGGTTTCCGCTACGCCCAGTGCGCCGTTTGCAAATTCCGCAATCGCTACCGCGTTTTCGTCAACGGGCTTGCCGTAGGGAGCGGTGAACATACCGGTCACTCTCTTCGGCTTGCCGAGGAAGTATGCGAGGAGGTACATCGGATGGCAGCCGAGGTCCATCATTGCGCCGCCCGCTGCGTCCTTCTTTTCGAACCAGTAGTCCGGGAGCCAGTTGCCGGATACGCCGGAGTGAGCGTCACGGGTACGTACGAGGGTGATGTCGCCGAACGCGCCTTCCGCGATCATCTTCTTCGCGAACTGTACGCACGGTCTGCCGCGCTGCGGATAGCTGATAACGAAGGTTACGCCCGCTTCTTCGATTGCCTGCTTTACTTCAAGACATTCCGCAACGGTCGGGCAGAGCGCCTTTTCGGTGAAGATGTGCTTGCCGGCCTTTGCCGCCTTGATGAGCACGTCCTTATGAGCGGTAGTGGGAGCGTCGCATACAACGGCTTCCACGTCTTCACGTGCGAGAAGGGTGTCGAGGCAGGGAACGAATTCGCAGCCGAGTTCCTTCGCCCACGCTTCGCCGCGTGCAGCATCGTCGTCCCATACGGCAACGATTTCACACTTGCCGCAGTTCTTTACGAAATTCGCGTAACCGCCTGCGTGTACGTGCCACTTCGAGAGCATTGCTACTTTTAACATTGTTGAGTCCTCCATGATATATATAATTTTATTTTTGATAAATTAACCTGTAGTGCCAGTTGAATACTGTCGGCTGAAGTTGAAATTTGGTTATCTCAATGAGCCTTCCTCCGGGAGGAAGGTGGCGGCGAAGCCGTCGGAAGGAGAACGCGGTACTAAAAATTTGAGTCGCTGTATTTTGTAATCAAAGCAAAACTTACAGCCGCATGCCTTCGGCAGAAATTCAAATCGCTCATGACGCATTCTCCCTCAGTCCCTACGGGACAGCTCCCTCCCGGAGGGAGCCTTGGAAGGTACAAACCGCCCGTCCGCCGACAAAATTACGCCTTCGTCTGCTGTTCGATGAATTCCACCAGAGCGGTATTGTCTTCCAGTCCGTGCGGGTGATGTCCGCAGCCGGCTTTCCCCACGCAGAACAGCGGAAGTCCGTGTTTCTTATAATACTTTTCCAGTACAATCCCGTTTTCCACATACGGTACCACCGGATCGGAGTCGCCGTAGATCAGCGCAACCGGAATCTTATGCTCCGCCAGAGTCGGAATCTTGTCAATCGGATGTCCGCGCCACGTCAGAAGTGTGGGCAGATCAAAGCCGTACGCGTCCACGATTTCCTTCCATCCGCTGCCGTTTTCACCGAGCGATTCACCCACGCCGAACCCCATCGGGCAGGACAGCAGATTCATGACCGGCGCGTCAAGGTAGAGGAACGCCGCGTACTCCGGATGACGTGCGGCAAAATTGACCGAGCAGATGCCGCCGCAGCTCATGCCGACGCAGGTGAACTTCCGCTCCAGACCGAACTCGTCCGCGATGAAATCCGCAAAACGCGCCTTCGCGTCGGAATCCACGTCGGTACCCCAGCGGTTGACGTTGCGGAGGTAGCAGAGATGCCACCCGCGGTTCAGCAGTTCGACCTCCAGAGCCGGAAACGCACCGAAATATTCCATTTTCATCATCCAGCGTCCCTGAGGTTCGGGTTCCTTCGGGAAAACGATGAGAGCGTCACGGTCTTCAAACCTGAAATCCGCCCGTTTGAAGCCGCAGAATTCGGAATACGTATACATTATTACATCCTCCGCCGGGAATTTTAATATTTCTGTGCATAGTATAACAGTTTCCGGAAGATATGTCAAGGAAGGCGGGAGAAATTTCTTTTCCAAACTCTTGAAAATAAAACCGTATATGGTATAATTACAGTATATAAAACTGCTTTCGGAGGTATTTTGCATGAAACATCGTCCGACCGGCGAGGAAATGCGGGAACGGATCGTCCTGTTCATCCTCTGCGGACTCATTATTATCGGGATATTTTTTATTTTTATCATGTTCGCCGCACCGCTGATTATAAGCAGATTGATGGAATTGACAGAAACCGGACAGAATGAAATCGTAAACCGAATCGGGTACCTTTTGATGACCCTTCTGTATGTCATCCCGCTTTATACGGTATATTTTAACAAAAACGGTACCTACAAGCGTTTTGTCCTTCAGGAAACAAAGGATACCTTTGATCTGAAATCCCTGTTCCGGAAGTTCATGTCCGTCCACGGATGCTGGGATATTCTCCTGTATGCGCTGTACTCCGTTCCGCTGCCGCTGTGCTATCTTATCAGTGAAGCACTTGTAAATCAATATGTCAGCTTTCTGTATGTGCCGCAGGCGATCTTCTATGACCTCCCGATTCCGAGAATTTTTTCATATCTTCTCGCAGTCGCCGGATTTATCCTCCAGTACATCGCGGTCTTCCTCTTTACCGCATGGCGGTGGGACAAACAGCGTCTGCACCGGGATTGAACAAAACCCGACCGTACAGCTTCCCGAAAATTGTTCGTATTTCCCGCTTGACAAACCACAAAAGATACGTTATAATAAACCAAAGACAATGACGGAACCAAGTATGCAGTCCAGCGAAGTCACAGAGAGCCGGTGTTGGTGGAAGCCGGTACGACGCAGCCGCAGAACATCCTTCCCGAGTCGTATGGTGAAATTTCCCCGGAAAAAGTAGCTTATACCGGAATCCGACCGTTACAGCGGAGACGTATCATGTGTGCGAGTGGTATAACAGAATCTTTCTGTCCCGGACATCTCCGGGCTTTTTTTGTTTTTTCGCACTTCCCGCAAATTCTATATACAAGCAATCTGCACAAAGCCAAATCCATTTCATTATTTTAAAGTTTTTTGAAAGGGGACGAGACTTACTCCGTAAGTCTCCGGGGGAAACTTTTTGCAAAAAGTTTCCCCCAAGAAACACAATCCATCATGTACAACAAAGTCAACACCAACTTAAACTTCGTGGAACGCGAACGCGAAGTGCTGAAGTTCTGGAACGAAAACAAGATCTTCGAACAGCAGCTGAAGCAGAGCGAAGGCCGCCCGGGCTACACCTTCTACGACGGTCCTCCGACCGCAAACGGCAAGCCGCATATCGGTCACGTTCTCACCCGCGTTATCAAGGACATGATCCCGCGCTACCACTGGATGAAGGGCCGCGACGTTCCGCGCAAGGCCGGCTGGGACACCCACGGTCTCCCGGTTGAAATCGAAGTTGAAAAGAAGCTCGGTCTCGACGGCAAGGAACAGATCGAACAGTACGGTCTCGAACCCTTCATCAAGGAATGCAAGGAATCCGTATGGAAGTACAAGGGCATGTGGGAAGACTTCTCCGGCACCGTCGGCTTCTGGGCGGACATGGACAACCCCTACGTCACCTACGACAACAACTTCATCGAATCCGAATGGTGGGCACTCAAGGAAATCTGGAACAAGGGCCTCCTCTACAAGGGCTTCAAGATCGTTCCCTACTGCCCGCGCTGCGGTACCCCGCTCTCCGCTCAGGAAGTTGCTCAGGGCTACAAGACCGTCAAGGAACGCTCCGCCGTTGTCCGTTTCAAGGTAAAGGGCGAAGACGCTTACTTCCTCGCATGGACCACGACTCCGTGGACCCTTCCCTCCAACCTCGCGCTCTGCGTGAACCCCGACGAAACCTACTGCAAGGTAAACGCCGCCGACGGTTACACCTACTACATGGCAAAGGCTCTGCTCGATACCGTTCTCGGAAAACTCAAGACCGAAGATGCTCCCGCATATACTGTCGTTGAGGAATACAAGGGCACCGACCTCGAACACAGGGAATATGAACCCCTCTTTGCCTGCGCCGGCGAAGCTGCCGACCGTCAGAAGAAGAAGGCTCACTTCGTCACCTGCGACAACTACGTCACCATGAGCGACGGTACCGGCATCGTTCATATCGCTCCCGCATTCGGTGAAGACGACGCCAAGGTCGGCAGAAAGTACGACCTCCCGTTCGTTCAGTTCGTTGACGGCGCCGGCAACATGACCGAAGAGACCCCCTACGCAGGTACCTTCGTCAAGAAGGCGGACCCGATCATCCTCGAAGACCTCCGCGCTGAGGGCAAGCTGTTCGACGCTCCGAAGTTTGAACACGAATACCCGCACTGCTGGAGATGCGACACTCCCCTGATCTACTACGCACGCGAATCCTGGTACATCAAGATGACCGACGTGCGCGAAAATCTCGTACGCAACAACAACACCGTCAACTGGATCCCCGAATCCATCGGCAAGGGACGCTTCGGCGACTGGCTCGAAAACGTTCAGGACTGGGCGATCTCCCGTAACCGCTACTGGGGTACTCCTCTCAACATCTGGGAATGCTCCTGCGGTCACCGCCACTCCATCGGCTCCATCGCGGAACTGAAGGAAATGTCCGGAAACTGCCCCGAAGATATCGAACTCCACCGTCCCTACATCGACGCCGTTACCCTCAAGTGCCCGGAATGCGGCGGCGAAATGCACCGCGTACCCGAAGTCATCGACTGCTGGTTCGACTCCGGTTCCATGCCGTTCGCTCAGCATCACTATCCCTTCGAAAACGAAGACCTGTTCAAGGCTCAGTTCCCGGCAGACTTCATTTCCGAAGCCGTTGACCAGACCCGCGGCTGGTTCTACTCGCTCATGGCGATCTCCACCCTCCTCTTCGACTGCTCGCCCTACAAGAACGTCATCGTCCTCGGTCACGTTCAGGACGAAAACGGTCAGAAGATGAGTAAGTCCAAGGGCAATGCCGTTGACCCGTTCGACGCTCTGAACACCTACGGCGCCGATGCGATCCGCTGGTACTTCTACACCAACTCCGCTCCGTGGCTCCCCTCCCGCTTCTCCGGCAAGGCCGTCACCGAAGCGCAGAGAAAGTTCCTCAGCACCCTCTGGAACACCTACGCGTTCTACGTTCTCTATGCGGACATCGACTCCTTCGATCCCACAAAGTACGAACTGAAGGACTGCGCCCTCACCGTTATGGATAAGTACATCCTGTCCGTAATGAACACCACCGTGAAGACGGTCGACAATCATCTCGCAAACTACCGCATCCCCGAATCCGCAAAGGCTCTGTACGAATTCGTGGACGAACTGTCCAACTGGTACGTACGCCGCTCCCGTGAACGTTACTGGGGTACCGAAATGACCGACGACAAGATCGCGGCCTACATGACCCTTTACACCTGCCTTGTCACCCTCGTGAAGGCAGCCGCTCCGCACATCCCGTTCATGGCGGATGACATCTACCGCAACCTCGTCGGCTCCGTTGACCGGAACGCGCCCGTTTCCGTTCACCTCTGCAGCTATCCGGAAGCGGACGAATCCATGATCGACAAGGCGCTCGAAGCCAACATGAAGGAAGTCGTTGACATCGTTGTTCTCGGCCGTGCCGCAAGAAACGGCGCGAACACCAAGAACCGTCAGCCTCTCGCAGCAATGTATGTCAAGGCGGAAACCGCCGTCGACGGCATCTTCACCGACATCATCCGCGACGAACTGAACGTCAAGGAAGTCGTCTTCACCGACGATATGTCCGCTCTGTCCTCCTACTCCTTCAAGCCGAACCTCAAGACCGTCGGTCCGAAGTACGGCAAGCTCCTCGGCAAGATCCGCGCAACCCTCCAGGCAGACGATTTCGACGGCAATAAGGCAATGGCGGAACTCGAATCCACCGGCGCTCTCCACCTCGACTTCGACGGTGCGGCGGTCGAACTCACCAAGGACGACCTTCTCATCGATGTGAAGCAGAAGGAAGGCTACTTCAGCCTTGCCGATAACGGCATCGCGGTCGCTCTCGACACCAACCTCACGCCCGAACTGATCACCGAAGGCTTCGTCCGCGAAGTCATCTCCAAGGTTCAGACCATGCGTAAGGAAGCGGACTTCGTTGTGACCGACCACATCGCGGTTTCCGTCACCGGCAGCGCAAAGATCGAAGAGATCCTCCGTGCCGACTCCGACGAACTTTGCAAGACCGTTCTCTGCGACAGCCTCGTCTACGAAGCAGCCGACGGCTTCACTCTCGTGAAGGACTGGGACGTCAACGGCGAAAAGGTCACCATTGCCGTTAAGAAGATTTAAGTTTTCCGGGGAACCCTTTTTTGGGGAAAAAGGGTTCCCCGAGACTTCCAGAGGAAGTCTCGTCCCTTCCCGAAAAACCTTTTCGGACTGGAAAATCATAAAATATTGAAACAAAACTTATCTAATTTTTAAGTTTCGGTAAATTTTCATCCAAATTTCTCATAAATCTTATCCGCAAGTTGTGGAGTTTGCCGACTAAAAAATAAGTCAAAACTATTGATTTAACCGCAGGAATTTGTTATAATATAGATAGATTCAGAGGTGTAGCCATTTTTGTATTTCTTTCAGAATGGCTTCCATGACGATACAGCCGCACTTATCTGCGTAACTTCGGCGTGGGATTGTGCCTCATATTATCTACATTAATTAATGAAATTTTAGGAGATAATAGTATGATTTCACGCGATGTAACCATTAAGAACAATGTAGGTCTGCACGCAAGACCGGCTACTTTCTTCATTCAGAAGGCAAACTCCTTCAAGAGCTCTATCTGGGTTGAAAAGGATGACCGCAGAGTAAACGCAAAGAGCCTTCTCGGTGTTCTTTCCCTCGGTATCGTTAAGGGCATGACCATCACCCTTATCGCTGACGGCAACGACGAAGCAGACGCTCTCGAAGGTCTCGCAACCCTCATCGACACCGGTTTCACCGAATAATCAAATTGGATACAAACCTGAGCGAGGGTGTTTCACCTTCGCTCAATTTGTTATAAGGCATAAAACGCGCCGGCGGCGCGAACACTATACCTATGGAAATTTCAAAAAATATTGAGCATCTGCGCTCAAAATCCGCCGCTCTGCCCCGTGTTCCGGGGGTCTACATCATGGAAAACGAGGCCGGAAACGTCATCTACGTCGGGAAATCCCGTTCCCTGCGCGACCGCGTCTCCCAGTATTTCCACGGTGTGCATGACACCAAGACCACGAAAATGGCGGCGTCCGTCCACGACTTCCGATTCATCACCTGCACGACGGAAATGGAAGCCCTCGCCCTCGAAAACAGCCTCATCAAGCAGTACACCCCCAAATACAACATCCGTCTGAAAGACGCGAAGGCTTATCCGTACATCCGCATCGACGTAAAGTCCGAGTGGCCGCGCATCTCCATGTCGCGCAAACGGGTACCGGACGGCTCGCTCTACTTCGGACCGTATTCGTCCACGCAGACCGTGTTCAGCGTGATCGCGCATCTCGAACGCTCACTCGGCATCCCGACGTGCAAAAAACGGTTCCCCGAGGACATCGGTTCGTCCCGTCCGTGTGTCTACTACCAGATCGGGCGCTGCATGGGTGTCTGCACCGGACGGGTCGACAATGCCGTCTACCACGAAGCGATCGGACGTGCGGCGGACATCCTGCGCGGCGGTACCAGAGACGTGATCCGCGAACTGACGGAAAAAATGAACCGTGCCGCGGAAGAACTGGAATTCGAGGAAGCCGCGCGATGCCGCGACACCATCGAAGCCATGCGGAAGCTCGGGGAACGCCAGAAAGCCGTCGGCTCTCCCGATGTGGAATGCGACGTGATCGGTCTGCACCTGACGTCGTATGACGGCGAAAACGTGAAGTTCCGCGACTGCGCGACGGTCTTTTATATCCGGAGCGGCTACATCGCCGATACGGAACACTTTCTGTTCGGCAGTGACGAAATCGCGGACGTATCCGAAGCCGACGACGAAGACTCCCCGCTTTCCGCGTTCATCATGGCGCTGTACCAGTCGCGCGAGTTCATCCCTTCGGAGATCCTGCTGTCGTTCGAACTTCCGGAACACGACCGGCTGCTGCTGTCCGATTATCTCTCGGAAAAAGCGGAACACAAAGTCACCATCCGCACGCCGAAGAAGGGCGCGTCAAAATACCTCTGCGAAATGGCGGTCGCGGATGCCGGAAAGCACTCCGAAAATGCCGCGAAGCGCGACCGGAACGATGAGCGTACCCTGGTCAGCCTCGCGTCCCTGCTGCAATTGGAGGTTGTGCCGGAACGCATTGAAGCGTACGACATCTCGAACCTCGGTGACGAACACATCACCGCCGGCATGGTCGTGGCGGTCGACGGACGGCTGAAAAAGAGCGAATACCGGACGTTCGGCATCAAATCGAAGGTCACGCAGGACGACTATGCTGCCATGCGCGAAGCGATCTCCCGCCGCCTGACCCACATCGGTGTGGAAGGCGATTCCATGGGAGCCTGCCCCGATCTGATCCTGCTCGACGGCGGACGCGGACACGTCTCGGTCATCCGCGAACTGATGGCGGAAACCGGGTTCGATATCCCTGTCTTCGGCATGGTCAAGGACGAGCACCACAAGACCCGCACCCTCACCGACGACGAGGGCGAAGTGAACATCGCCCGTCATGCGGACGTGTTCCGCCTGATCTACGGCATCCAGGAGGAAGTTCACCGCTACACCGTCTCGCACATGACGGGCGCCAAACGGAAAGAGATGAAAACCTCCTCCCTCGAAAAAATCAAAGGCATCGGTCCCGCCAAGGCCAAGGCCCTGACCGACCACTTCAAATCATTCACCGAACTGAAAAAAGCGTCCATCGCGGAACTCGCCGAAGTAAACGGCATCTCCATGAAAGACGCAGAAGCAGTCTACGAATACTTCAATACAAAGAAACCCAATTAAAATAAATCAACTCCAAATCTGCACAAACTCTGTCCTCATAATAGTATAAAGTTTTTTGAAAGGGGTTCGGGGAAAACTTTTTTGAAAAAAAGTTTTCCCCGAGAAACACAAATCATATGAGAGTAATCACCGGAAGCGCGCGCGGCACCAAGCTGGCGACCCTTGAAGGGGAAAACACCAGACCCACCACCGACCGCGTCAAAGAAGCCCTCTTTTCCATGATCCAGTTTGACATCGAAGGACGTGCTGTCCTCGATCTGTTCGGCGGCAGCGGTCAGCTCGCCATCGAAGCCCTCTCCCGCGGCGCGGCCCGTGCGACCATCATCGACCAGTCCCGCGACGCCGTGAACATCATCATGGAAAACGCAAAGAAGACCCACCTGTTTGACAAGTGCCGCATCTCCGCAGCGGACTACTCTTCCTTCATCCGCGGAGCCGCCGGACGCGAAAAGTACGACATCGTCTTCCTTGATCCGCCGTACGACTCCGACCTCCTTCCCGCCGCACTGGAAGCGCTTCATAAGGGCGATCTCTATGCCGACGGCGCGTACATCGTCTGCGAGACCGAATGCGACATTCCCGTAAAGAATTCCCGTCAGCGCAAGGATGAGGAAATCATGGCGGAACTCGTTCTCCGCGACGTGTTCGGCGGTAAGGAAGAACTTGCCGCAAAGTACGAAGTGCTGAAATCCGTTCTCTACGGCCGCACGAGAATCACCCTGCTGACCCCCGTGAAGTAAGATGAAGCGCACCGCAATGATCACGGGCAGCTTTGACCCCGTTACGTCAGGGCATCTCGATATCATCCGCCGTTCCTCCGCGATGTTCGACGAAGTATGGGTCGTCATCGTGGCGAACTCCGAAAAGAAGAGCGGTCTGTTCACCCCCGACGAACGTCTCGCCCTCGTGCAGGCGGCAATCGAAGGGATCCCGAACGTCCGCGCCATGGTCTACGGCGGTCTGACCAGCGACGCCGCAGAGCAGATCGGCGCGTCGGTCATCGTCCGCGGCGCGAGAAACGCCACCGACTATGACTACGAATATACCCTCTCGCTCATCATGAAGCGGTTCGCTCCGCACATTGAAACGATCATCCTCCCCACCTCGCCGGAATACGCCGCAATCAGCTCCACCTATGTGCGCGAGCTGCTGAAGTACGGCTGCGAACTCGGCGACGCGGTTCCTGACGGATGCCGTGCAATGATGCAGTCCATGATGGACGCGAAAAAATAAAAAAGATTATCGGGGAGGGACTTTTTGAAAAAAGTCCCTCCCCGAACCCCACCTCAAAAACTTTTGAACAAAAAAGAACGACAAAGAAAGTGCAAATCTGAAGGAACAAAATTTCTGTAAGCCGGAGGGCCGTTTTGTAACTTCAAATCTGCACTTTTTTTGTCTGTTTACACAGGATAAAGTTTTTTGAAAAGGGTGTGGGGAAAACTTTTTTTCAAAAAAGTTTTCCCCACGAAATTCTGTATTTCAATCAGTCTTCGATCATTGATGATCTCAGTCTTCGATCATCTGGGAAAGGATGTACTTGACATAGTCGAAATCATCGTAGGTGATGAGATCCTTCAGGTAATCCTTGTCCTTGAAGAGATTGTACTTTGCAATGATTTCATAAAGGTCTGCCTTGTCGCCGTACGCTTCACGGAGAAGGTCTGCGATGCTTACTCTGTCGTAATGTACGATCGTTGTTTCCTTGCCGTCAATCACAACGTCGGACTTCTTCAGAACGGGAATGAAGATGCCTTCCTGAGACTTGATCCAGCCCTTGATGTAGCAGTCACGGATGTCGGCGATATCATAGTCAGGACCCCAGTAGTTGGTCACATACTTGTTGCCGGAGTAAGAGTAGTAGCCGTCATAGAAGGAAGATACGTATTCGCCGGAGTACAGAAGAGCTTCGCCGCAGATGTTTGCGTTGGCCTTGAGAGCCACACGTACAACGATCGGACCGGTACCGGTAACCTTCAGCTTGCCGGACTTGGTGATGGAAGCGATGTCATTGCCGTGCGCGATGGTGAAGTAGAAATCATCCGCATCATAATCCTTGTTGGTTACAACGGTGAAACCGGTGGTATCGCCGGCGCCGTCAAGCTGCCATTCGTCCGGAATGAGGTCGAGGGTGGAATAAGTGTTGCCGAGCTTGTTGATGACGTTCACGTCAATGCGGAAGAACGGAACACCGCCCTTGGTGTATACATATACGTACGCATTGCCGGAATCCTTTGCAACGAGACGGTCTTCTTCGTAGTCGTAATAAACAACATCGCTGTCGGTGCTTACGAAGTACGCGCCGTCGCAGAAGGTGCGTTCGTCACCCTTGTACATGTAGTACGTATAGGTGTGTTCCTTGAAGTACTTTTCAAGTTCCTTTTCCGCATCCTTCTTGGAATAATACTTGCCGCCGTTGACGATCAGGGGCTTTTCATTCTTGGAAACCTTAATCACGCCGGGCTTCTTTACCAGGCTGTTCTTTGCTCCGCCGATGTAGATCGCGTCGTCGTCATCTTCTTCCAGAATGCCGGCGTCGGTCTTTACCCAGCCGCTGTCCTTGAGAAGGGCGGTCTTGTTTACGGGAGCTTCCGCCGCGACTTTTTCTTCGGTTTCCACCGCTTCGTCAACAACAGCCGCATTGGTGTTCTTTACCTTAATGAAAGAAGTGTCAATCGCAGAAGCGGAAGCCGCAAATGCCGAACTCATCATCAGAACTGCAAGAAATGCAGAAAGACGTTTTACGCTTTTTTTCATGGTTGCCTCCATAAAAATCCAAATTTTTGATATACACGATAATTATACAACATGCGAGCATTTCTGTCAATATCTTTATTCTTTAAATTTCCTTTAATTTTACAGCTATAGACATCTTCTCTTGCTATTTCACAGCCGATATGCTATAATCAACATAATAAAAAAACAGAAAGGATTCTGCGAAATGCCGTTCAAAACAACGCCCTACCGCCTCGAAATGATCGCGGATATCATATTTATTCTCGGGATCATTTTCGGCGTGATCCTCTTTTTTGAATCCGTCCTGTCCGGCATCGCCGTACTGCTGACCGTATTTTGTTTTTCCTACATCCTGTACGCCGTCGCGAAAATTCTCCGTAATACGGAAGAAATCCTCGAACGGCTGGATTCGCTGACTGAAAAGGAGCCCGACAGAAATGACAACGAGTAAAACAATTCTCACCGCCGCGGAAGCCCGTATCCCCGTCTATTCCTGCAGCATTGCCGTCATCGGAAGCGGTGCCGCCGCGTACAACGCAGCTTTGACCGCACACCGTCTCGGAGGAGAAGCGGCGATCATCACCGAAGGACGCCTCATGGGTACGTCCCGCAACACCGGCTCGGACAAGCAGACCTACTACAAGCAGTCCACCTCCGCCTTCAAAAGCGACTGCGCCGCCGAAATGGCGAAGGACTACATAGCCGCCGGTTCCATGCACGGCGATCTTGCCCTGACCGAAGCTGCCGGTTCCCTGCGCGCATTTTTCGGACTGGTCGCACTCGGTGTTCCCTTCCCGCACGACACGTACGGCGAGTACCCCGGTTACAAAACCGACCACGACGAACGCGGCCGCGCGACGTCCTGCGGTCCCTACACCTCCAAATATATGACGGAAGCTCTGGAAAAAGAATGCCTTTCCGCTGAAATTCCGCTGTACGACGGTTACCGCGCCGTTCATGTGCTGACCGAAAACGGGCACGCATGCGGGGTTGTCTGTCTGTCCGCAGGCGAAGTCACGGACGGCAATCCGGCGGGGCTGACCGTCTTTCTCTCCGACGCGGTCATCTGGGCGACGGGCGGTCCGTCCGCGCTCTATTACAGCTCCGTCTACCCCGAAAGTCAGAACTGTTCCCTCGGCGCGCCGCTTCTCGCCGGTGCCTCCGCCGTGAATCTGACCGAATCGCAGTACGGCATCGCGTCCGTGCCGTTCCGCTGGAACCTGTCCGGCTCGTTCCAGCAGGCGATCCCGCGCTATGTCTCCGTGGATGCGGACGGCAACGAGCGTGAATTTTTATACGACACCTTCCCTCCTGCAGACAGCATTCCCGCCGTCTTCCGGAAGGGGTATCAGTGGCCGTTCGACCCGGACAAGCTCGCTCCCGGCAAAGGTTCTTCTCTCGTGGACATCGCCGTGTACAACGAAACCATGGCAGGACGCCGCGTCTATCTCGATTTCCGCCGCAATCCCTCCGCCCTCGACGGCATCGCACTGACCCGCGAAAACCTCGGAGACGAGGTGTACGATTACCTCGCCAACTCGGGCGCTCTGCTCGATACGCCGGTCAGACGTCTGCGCGCAATCAACGAACGCGCCTACGGCGTCTGCCTCGACCATGGCGTTGACCTTGAGACGGAAATGCTCGAGATCCACGTCGCGGCGCAGCACATGAACGGCGGTCTCGAGAACACGATCTGGTACGAAAACCCCGCCCTGCGTGATTTCTATCCGGTCGGCGAATGCGGCGGCGTGTTCGGAATCAAGCGTCCGGGCGGATCCGCACTCAACTCCACGCAGGTCGGATCGTATCGCGCGGCGGAACGTGCATGTGCACTCGCGGGAGACAAAAAAACCGACGATCCGCTGTCCGCCGTACGGATGGAGCAGATCGTCCGCTGTATGAATGATTATTCCCTTCTGCTGACCGGTGACCGTCCGAAGCAGGACCGTGCCGCCGTTCTCGCAGAACGTGCACGTGACGCAAAACTGCATGACCGCTGTGCCGCGTTTCTCCGTTCGCCGGACGAGATCACCGTTCTGCGGGACAAGACTGCCCTTGAAATCGCGGAATTCTTCGATGTTCACGGTGCCGCGGACCATGCCGCGCTCGTGGAACTTTCCATCAATTACGACACGCTCGTCACCCGGTACGCCGTTCTGTCGGCCATGCTCGCCTACGCGGACGACGGCGGAAGTTCACGCGGATCGTACCTTATCAAAGGACGTCCGGAAATCGACACGGCGCACCGGAACAAAGTCCTGCGCACCTGCCTCTCCGAAAAAGACGGAGAGGTCAGCGCGTCCTGCGCGTTCGAGAATGTCCGTCCGGTTCCCGTGACGGACAACTGGTTCGAGGAAGTCTACAACAACTTCGGAAAACCGGACATGTTCGGCTGATCAGCTCTGGGGAAACTGATTCTGGTATTCGTCCTGTTTCGCCTGTTTCCGCGCATGTTCCGCTTCCATTGTATCTTCCACAAAGGCAATGAGATCCGCAAACGGGACTTCGTGTCCGGTATCGTGGTAGATTTCGTGGCGGAAGCCGCCGTATACCTTCGTCCGGATGTCGGTATAGCCCATGTCCGCGAGGAACTTCACGGCGTCCTTCCGCCATTTTTCACCGCCCGTCACGGGGTCGAATTCTCCGGCGGCGACGAAAACCGGAAGATCGCGGCGGTCCATGTTCCACGACGCGGGGCGGTACATGTCGCGCACAAACTTCAGCAGAGTGATGTACATGCCGAGCGACTTCGGACGGTTGCAGAGCGGGTCGTCTCTGAACGCCTCGCGGTTCGCGATGTCGTTCGAAAGCCACAGGAACTGCCCGTCGGACTCCGGTTCGGGCGTAAACTGACGGTTATAGTTACTGAACGCAAGCCGGTGGAGCCACATCGGTTTTGCGCGTTCGCCGCAGAAAAAGCTCAGGAATTCCAGCCCGAACACGCCGAACGAAACGATCGGCTGACGGCGCGGCAGTCCCGCAAGAATGAGCCCCGCGAGACCCGCGGACGATTCGGCTGCGTACAGACCGGCGATCAGGCTGCCCATGCTGAACCCGAGCAGGTAGCGCGGCAGAGGATGAACTTCATATTTTTCCGGCAGACGGGGTGCAACGACCTCACCTTCCGCCGGATTTTCGTTGATGGACCAATACACGGCGTCAATATCGGTACGAAAGGTATCATAGAGGTCACCGCAGTGACCGAGCAGACGGGAATTCGGGACAGAACGTCCGTGGCCGCGAAGATCGTGAATGACGGCGATGCCGCCGCAGGATGCGATGTATTCAAGCAGTTCGGTATAGCGTTCGAGCCGCTCGGCGATGCCGTGAACGATCTGCACGGCAAAGCGGGGCGTGCCCTCCGGTGTGACGCGGCAGACGTGCAGACGGGTGGTACCGTCATCCGGCGTGACGTAGTAATGGCTGATTGGCATGATGTACTCCGGTATTTCAAAAAATAGAACAATTCTGTATCAATTATATGCCATAAATGCGGAAAATTCAAGTCTTCCGCGTAAATTCCGCCGGACGTCCGGTTCGGCGCTTCCGCTTGACAAACGCTCCTGTTTGTACTATACTGACTTCAGAAACAACAAACGAAGGAACTTCCCCGTATGAAAGAAATCACGCTGAACGAACTGCTGGCGCTCCTGGAAACCCATCATCCGGCGGTTCACTGCGAGTCCTATCTGCTCTACAAGCTGAACTACCGCCGTCCCGACAGCCCCGTCCGGTGTTATCTCACCGACGGATGCGCGGTCTTCCACTGCGAATCCGACCGGCGCGGAACACACTACATCGAATGCAATCTCCACGAAATCGCCGATGACAGCGATGTTCTCGCGGCATACAACACCTGCGAAGCCATGACTGCCGTGGAAATGATGAAATTTTCACGCTGCGAACGCCGGATCACCCTCTGCCATGCGGGCGAAATCCCGCCCGCGTTTGAGGAATTCCCGGGAACGTTCCGCTTCACGCGCATCAGCGAAACCTTTCCGGCGGATCCGCACATCCGCCCGCTGACGAAAAAGGATGCTGCCGTCGTCAACGCTCTGTGCGATCCCGCCAGCCTTCCGGACGACACATGGTTCGGGCAAAGCGAGGCGAACACCTTCCGGAACTGCTTCCGCAGCTGGGAATACGCCGACGGCTATGTGAAGCTGCTCGGATACTTTGACGGCGGGCGCCTGCTCGGCATCGCCAGTTACGGGATCGAGGATATATTCAATCTCCGCTGTGTTCTGCGGGATATTTTCGTCTCCCCGGACGGACGCGGACGCGGCATCGGAAAAGCGCTCGTCCGTGCGGCAATGGCACAGGCGCCGGAGAAGGAATGGCTATATCAGTCCGACCGTGCCAATCCGCATTCAATCGCGCTGGCGGAATCGCTCGGATTCACCCCTGCCGGTGCAAAACTGGAGGTATTGTTATGAAGAAAATCACCCGCGACGAATTCATGCAGGCTCTGCGTGAATATCACCCCGCGCTGCACTGCGAATTGTACGCCAATTACCGTCACTGGTACTTCGGGGAAGAGGTACTGGACGCTGAATTCTATTCCTCAGGCGGTTGTGCCGTCGTTTACAGTGCCTACGAATACGACGATAAATTCTATATGTACTGCTACGTACACGAAGTTTCGGACAACTGCGATTTCGCGGAGGCGTGCCGGAAAATCAAGGAACGCTCCGACGCGGACGCTGCTGTACACGAAAATTTCACCCGCTCCATCGTTCTGATCCATCACGGTGAACTCTCGGACAAACTGAACGAATTCCACGGGTTCCGCAAATTCGTCCGCACGTGTACGGGAGAAACGTTTGAAGCGGATCCTCACGTCATCGAACTGACCCGGGAACACTTTGACGAAATCAAGGCAATGTGCGATCCCGCCGTTCTTGAAAACGACACATGGTTCGGCAAACGGGAAGCGGACAGCTTTTTCGGCTGGGATTTCGACTGGTGCGAATCGGAAGGCATCCGACTGCTCGGCTACCGGGACGACACCGGCAGGCTCCTCGGTATGGCAAGCTGGTCCGCGGAGGATGAACTGAACATCGCCTGGCTGCACGATATTTTCGTCTCCCCCGAAGGACGCGGACGCGGCATCGGAAAAGCGCTCGTCCGCACGGCGATCGGAAATGTTCCCGACCGGCTCTGGAATTATCAGGCAGCACGCGACAATGCGCCGTCCATCGCTCTGGCGAAATCCTGCGGTTTCACATTCCACGGAGCAAACTTATTTGTTTGCAGCGATTAATAACAGAAATTTTTCAAGAAACGAGGGAATCTGATGAAAGAACTCACCTTCGGCGAATTCATGTCCCTGCTGAAAGATCATTATCCGGCACTGCACTGCGAAGTCTACCGGAACTATTATGACTGGTACGGCGGCGACGATTCCACAACGAAATACTATCTCACCTACGGATGCGCCGTCCTGTATGACCTGACCGAATCCTTCCGGGATCCGGAAAAGCTCCTCATCTGGTGCCGCATCCACGAAGTCTCCGGCGACTGCGATTTTGCACAGGCGTGCCGGACGTTCAAGGAAATTTCCGACGCCGACATCGGAAAATATCCGAAACATTCCCGCGACATCCAGCTGTTCCACCACGGTGCGCTCTCGGACAAACTGAACGAATTTTACGGGTTCCGCAAGTTCACCCGCATGGGGGAAGCGTTCGAACCCGACCCGCACATCCGCGAACTGACACGGGACGACCTTGATGAAATCAAAGCGATGTGCGATCCCGCCGTTCTCGAAAACGACACGTGGTTCGGCAAATGCGAAGCGGAGACGTTTTTCGACTGGGATTTCGATTTTTACGAAAAACGGGGCTTCCGTCTCCTCGGTTACAGCGAACACGGAAAACTGCTCGGCATCGCAAGCTGGTCGGCGGAGGACGAGCTGAACCTCGGTTTCTTCTGTGATCTGTTCGTCTCCCCGGACGGGCGCGGACGCGGCATCGGAAAGGCTCTCGTCCGCACGGCAATCTCCCGTCTGCCCGACCGTGTATGGGTCTATCAGGCGGCGCGGGACAATGCACCGTCCGTCGGACTTGCAAAGTCCCTCGGATTTACGTTCGAAGGCGCGGCACTGTTTGTTTACAGCGATTAAAAAATCGTTCCGAATCCTGTTGACATATACCTACCAAATAGGTATAATAAAGAAAAAACCACCTGCGGAGGTAGTATCAATATGAACAAACGTGAATGGTTCGCACGTCAGGCGGATCCGGCAACGAAAAAGGCAATGCCGATCCTCTCCTTCCCGTGCGTTCAGCTCATGGGCATCAACGTAGGACAGCTCGTCAAGGCATCCGAATATCAGGGCGGCGGTATGGCCAAGATCGCGGAACGTTTTCCGTCTGCGGCGTCCGTTTCGATGATGGACCTTTCTGTGGAAGCGGAAGTGTTCGGCTCGACCGTAGTATTCAAGGACGACGAAGTCCCGAGCGTGACCGGTGCGATTCTTGAGGACGAAGACGACGTGGAAGCGCTCGAAGTTCCGGATCTCCCGGAATCCCTTGACGCCGCCGTCGACGGAACCGGCGGACGCTGCGTCACCTATGCCCGCGCGATCGCTCTTGCGAAGGAACAGATCACCGACCGTCCCGTCTTCGCGGGTGTCATTGGTCCGTTCTCCCTCGCGGGACGTCTGATGGATATGACCGAAATCATGGTCAACTGCTATGCGGAACCGGAAATGGTCGAAGCGGCTGTGGAAAAGTGCGCGGCATTCATCACGAAGTACATCCGTCTCATGCGTTCCGCCGGTGCGGACGGCATCGTCATGGCGGAACCGGCGGCGGGTCTGATCTCCCCGGCGTTCAACGTCCAGTTCTCGATTCCGTTCATCCGCCGGATCATTGAAGAAGTCAAAACCGATGACTTCGCGTTCATCTATCACAACTGCGGCAACGTCGTGGAAGCGCAGATTGAGGATATCCTGACCCTCGGTGCGGACGCATACCACTTCGGCAACGCGATCGACCTGCCGAGAATGTCCGAAAAGATCCCGGACGACGTGGTGTTCATGGGCAACATTGACCCCGTCGGCATCTTCTGCGGCGACGCGGACGCGGCTTACGCGGCAACAGCGGATCTGCTGAAAAAAATCGGACACCGGAAGAACTTCATCCCCTCCTCCGGCTGCGACGTCCCCGCTCACGCAAATCTCGAAGCGGCAGACGCATTCTACAAGGCGGTTGAGGATTATTACAGAGGGTGAGTTTTTACCCCTCTTCAAAAATCTTTAAACCGGATAGACAGGTAAAGTGCAGTGCAGATTGTTTGGAATCTGCACTGCACTTTTGTTTGTTATTCGATGGTATAGTCGGTGTCCGGCATGAGGTCCGGCTTGGGGCAGAGTCTGATTTCGCGCTTGGTGTGAATGTTTTTGACCTTCGCGGATTTCGGCGGGATCGGCATGTACTTCCGTTCCTCTGCGGGAATATCGCCGGCGTAGTCGTTGAAGATGTACAGCGGACGGTCGTCAACTTCTTCCTCGGCGATCGTCAGACCGTCGATGTCGACATTTTCCGTGAAGTAGCAGTCGTAGCCGAAGTTGTGGTGACCGTCGTTGTGTCCGCTGAAGACCGCGCGTCCGGTACCGAGCGGATGCCAGGTACAGTTCCGGACGATCATGTCGCCGCGCCACGTGCTGCCGTAGTCGCTGCGGAGGTTGACGAACGCGTAGCCGTACGCATGGGTATCTTCAATCACGAACGTACCGTTGCCAATGGCGTTCAGGCACTGCCAGCCGAGCGTACAGCGGCGGAGCGTGCAGTTCGACACGCCCATATGCGCGTCAAAACGGGAGAAATGGCAGTCCTCGAAGGTGAGATCACGGCAGAAATTCGAACCGATCAGCCCCCAGTAGCGGCGGTCCATGATGTCGGTCGTCTGCGTGCAGTTCCGGAAGGTGACGTTCGATGCGGAGCCGCAGTTGATGTCATAGGACCCCATCGAAACGGGCGTTCCCGCGCTGCCGATGGTCTGGTAGATATAGTGTCCGGTGAACACACAGTCGTGGACGGTCACGTACGCACATCCGCTGATGCTGAGGAAACCGCCGTACGGAGCACCATGATCCAGCTCGCCGGTAACAAGATGAGTGATGCCGGCGACCTCGACATTCGAGCGGGTGATGTTGATGTTGCGGCTGTGGTAATTGTATTTCGATTCTGCCTGATTCGCAATGGTGGTGAACTCGCCGCCGGTGAGGGTGAGTTTTTCCTGATCCATCGGAACGGCGGTAACGTCGGTCACTTCGTCGAAGTCGAACGAAACAGCGGAGGACAGCGTGCCGTCCGCGCGGACGATGAAGTTGTCGGTGCGCGGGGTACCGTTGTTCTGATTCGGACCGAAGCGGATGTAGTCGAGGTGATTCCGGTTCTTCACGATGACGTAGAGATCACGTCCGGTCGGGTTGTCAATCTTCGTCTGACCGCGTTTCAGGGAAGGGATCGCCAGTTCCACGGGACTTTCCGCAGCGGTGACGCGAAAGATCGGCGCATGGATGTTTTCACAGTCCCGGTCATCGAAAATGAACTTCGCGCCCGTCCAGTCGACGGACGTCTGCACCGTCGCGGGAAGGGCTTTCGGGGAAATGTAGTAAACCGCCCCCTCCTTCGCCTTCACCGGAAGTCCGCGACGGTTCGCTTCGTCGTGCGCACGTGCGATGGCGGGCATATCGTCGGTCACGCCGTCACCGACCGCACCGAACATTTCGTAAGTGATGAATTCGTTCATGTGGGTTCTCCTTTGGATGGTTTTTCGGTGGATTTTTTCTTTTTACGATATCTGAGAAGCTGTACCGCAATTTCACCGAGAACAAGTCCGGCAAATAACGCGGTACTGAGAACAGCGAGGACAAACTCCCCTTCATTATTATACCGGTATTGATCCGCTGAGGAAATCCATACGATTCCAGTGACGACCGCCATACCGAGCGTGATCAGCCATGCCCTGTTCAGCCGCCGATACAGCAAACGGATGCCGAATCCAAGCAGAAGCAGAACAACAGGCGTAAGGATGATATGATTCATGGTACACTCCTTTCCTGATCATTTTTCTTCATTATACCCTACTCCCCCCATATTGTCAACAAAAACATTGACTTCCTGCCTGATTTATGGTATTATAAACCCAAATATATGTACAAACTGCACAGGAGGTACGCATGAAGCAATCCACATCCTCCCCCGCACCGTCGGTACGTGTTCCCGGCGCCGATCTGCTCCGCATCGTGACGATGCTGATGATCCTCACCAGCCACTTTTTCGTCCACGGCGGCGTTCTCGGACGGCTCAAGCCTGGCGAACCGTACTTCTACATCTGCTGGATCATCGAGGCGTGCTGCTACGTCATGGTCAACTGCTACGCCCTCATCACCGGCTATTTCCAGAGCCGTACGGACTTCAAGCTGAAGAAGCTCCTCCTCCTCTGGGGACAGATTGTTTTCCTCTCCGGCGGGCTGTACCTGATCCTCTGCCTGACCGGTCAGGTGGACTTTAAATGGCTCGCGTTCCTGCAGGCCGCGTTTCCGATCACACAGAAACGCTACTGGTTCGCGACCGCGTACGTGATCCTCTATTCCATCTCTCCCCTGTTCAATTTCGCGATCCGCCGCATGAACCGGCGGCAGCATGCACTCTGTCTCGCCGTTCTCTGCGGGGTGTTCGTCGTCTTCCGGAACTTCTCCTACTGGATCGACTTCGCCGCACTCGGCGGCGGGTATTCGTGGGCGTCGCTGTCCGTCCTTTACATGATCGGCGCGTACCTGCGGCTCTATCCGCCGAAGTTCCGTCATCCGCTTCTGTGGTATTTCGGACTCTCGCTCATCACCGCCGCGTCGCGCATCGTCCTGACCATCCTGTATTACAAATACGACTTCGACAGTTCGTTCCTCAAGATGTTCATGCAGTACAATTCGGTCCCCGTCGTCGCGGCGTCGGTCTGCCTGTTCGTGTTCTTCGTAAACCTGAACATCCGAAACCGCGTGATGCTGTGGATCATCAAATTCTTCTCCCCCGCCGCGTTCGGCGTGTACCTCATCCACGAACAGATCGAGGTCAAAAACATCATCTGGAAGCTCATCCGACCGCTCCAGTTCATCAAATCTCCGAAGCTCCTGCCGTACCTGATTCTCGTGATTTTCTCGCTGTTTATCATCTGCGCGCTGCTCGACAAGATCCGCCATCTGCTGTCCGTCGTCCTGCATGTCCCGCAGCTGTTCGGCTTCGTTTCCGAAAAAATTTCCTCAATTTTCAGAAAAGCGTTCAACAAACTTGTACCCGATGAAGGAGAACCGTCATGAATACTTACGACATCGACCGCATTGAAAAACTGCGTGCCGCCGCCGTGAAGCCGGAGGTCACGTACAGTGAATTCTACGATTACTTCAACCTCGCCTATGTAAACGACTACTGGAACCGCAGCACGGCCGTCCGCGTGGCAAAAGCGGTGGAATCCGCGTTTGAAAACTGGACGATCGCCATCCTGCACGGCGAACTGATCGTCGGACGTCCCGTCAAGCGCTACGCCGAATGGGCAAAGGAAAATCCCGAACGGCAGGCGGAAATCGACCGCGCGAACGCCGCCGCACGCTACGGTCACTGCGGCGTCGGTCAGGATTCCCACATGGCGATCGACTATTACCGCGTTCTCGAGCTTGGCACGACCGGCATCCGCGCGATGATCGACGAAAAAGCCGCCGCACTCGATCCGATGGATCCCGAATCCGTGAAAAAGGCGGACTTCTACGAAGCCTGCCGGATCACGCTCCGCGCCGTCGAAAAACTGTCCGACCGGTATGCCGATCTGGCGGAACGTACCGCCGCACAGGAAAAGGACGAAAAGCAGGCGGCGGAATTCCGGCAGATCGCGGAAAACTGCCGCCGTGTACCGAAATATCCGGCGCGAACCTTCTACGAAGCGGTGCAGTGTGTGTGCTTCATCTCGTACGCGCTGTCCGTGAAGCCGCTGCGCCCGTCGATGCTCCAGTTCCAGCTCGGACATCCCGACCGCTATCTCTATCCTTATTATAAAAAAGACCGCGACGCTGGCATCCTCACCGACGAATTCGCGCAGACACTCATCGACTGCATGGCAATCCAGATCAACCGCCGTGTGCCTAACGGTCTGTCCTGCGGCTACATGGTCGGCGGACGCTATGCGGATGGTACGGTCGTCTCGAACGAGCTGACAAAAATGTGCATGCGCGCCGTCGAACAGGTGCGTCTGGTCTACCCGTCCGTCGGGCTGTGCCACACATCCGACACGCCGGCGGAAGACCTCGAACTCGCTCTGCGCATCCTCGCGAAGGGACATTCGCATCCCGCAATCTTCAACGACGACATCATTCAGGCGGGACTGCGTCACTACGGTCTGCCCGCGGACGAATCCTGCGAATACATCCACTCGACCTGCGTGGAAATCACGCCCGCGTCCTCATCGAACGTATGGGTTGCCAGCCCGTACATGAATCTGCCCGGCGAAATGCTGGCGATGCTCCCCGACGAATGCGGCAGCATGGAAGAACTTGTGGAAAAGTACCTCGCGCACATCCGGAAACGGATCGGCGAAAACTGCCGCAGCGAGGTACTGAACCGGTACGAACGCGCGAAATACTGCGTCGATCCTCTTCTCTCCTGCTTTGTCCGTGACTGCATCGAGACCGGCACGGACATTGAGGAGGGCGGTGCGCGCTACAACTGGATCATGCCGTCGTTCGTCGGCGTGGCGAATGCCGCGGACGCGCTGTACACCATCGACCAGCTGATTTTCAAAAAACATGAGCTGACGTTCCCCGAACTGAAGGCGGCAATGGCGGACAACTATCAGAGCGCCCCGGAACTTCTCGCAAAAATCCGCGCCCTGCCGAAGTACGGCAACGACTGCCGGGACGACGACGCACCGGACGTTTACGTGAAGCAGCTTTCCGAATTCATCGCGGACACGTGTGAAAACTTCCGCGTTCCCTTCCGGAACGGTCGTCTGATCCCGAGCCTGTTCTGCTGGATCATGCACGACCACTTCGGACAGCAGACGGGCGCGACCCCCGACGGACGTCTCGCGGGATTCCCGCTCGGCGACGGTTCCGGCCCCGCCCAGGGACGCGAACACGAAGGCCCGACGGCATCGATCCTCTCGTCGACCTGCTGGGACCACCACCGCTTCATCGGCGGCATCGCGGTGAACATGAAGTTCACGAAATCCGTCTTTGACGACAGCAAGATCGACGTGATGGCGACGCTCGTCCGCACGTACCTCATGCGCGGCGGATTTGAAATGCAGATCAACGTGACAAGCCGGGAAATTCTCGAAGAAGCGAGAAAGCATCCGGAACAGTACGAAGACCTTGTGGTCCGCATCGGCGGCTACAGCGATTATTTCGTACGGCTGTCCAAAACGATGCAGGCGGAAGTCATCGAACGGACGGAACATACGTTATAAATAAAGTACAAAGGACGCGTTGGGGGAAACTTTTTGAAAAAAGTTTCCCCCGATCGCATCCCCTATTCACATATCTTCAGCTTGAACCAGAAATTGCTTCCGTGACCGACCTTACTGTTCACGCCGAACTCTGCACCGTGCAGGAGCAGGATGTTCTTCACGATCGACAGACCGAGTCCCGTGCCCATGTTCGCACGTTTGTGGAAGTCGTTTACTTTATAGTACCGTTCCCACACCAGCGGAAGGTCTTCGTCGGAGATACCGATGCCCGTATCGATCACTTCCGTGAGAACTTTGTCCGTTCCGCCTTCGTTCCGTACCGTCTGGCGGATCACGACCGTTTTGTCTTCCCCCGTATAGTTCACGGCATTGTTGATGAGATTGTATACCACCTGCAGGATCCGGCCTTCGTCCGCTTCCACGAAAACATCACGGTCGGCTTCAAACCGGATCGTGTAGCCGTCCTTTTCACGGAGTTTGCCGTACCGTTCGAGCGTCGTGCGGATGACCTCCGTGAAGTTGAACCGCGTCGGATGCAGCACCTGCGTGCCGCCCTGATACCGCGAAACCTCCAGCATATCGTTCACCAGCGAGGTCAGACGGTTCGTTTCGTCGATGACGATCTGCATGTTCTCCGGCGTTGCCTCGCCCGGCAGGTCGCGCATGGCTTCCGTATAACCGGCGATCATTGTCAGCGGCGTGCGCAGGTCGTGCGACACGTTCGCAATGAGGTCTTTCTGCATTTTATCGAGCTTCGACAATTCGTACGCCGCACGGTTCAGCGTGGACGAAAGCATCACGGTCTCCGTGCAGTTTCCGCCGTCGAAATTGACGTTGTAATTGCCGAGCGCGAGTTTTGACGCTTCCCCGCTCATCTCGCGGATCGGCTTGGACAGGCGCGCCGAAAAGATCAGCGCCATTGCCACCGCGGCGGCAAACAGGATCCCGCTGATGATCAGAAGCTGCACGCGCAGGGTACCGACGGTCGAATCGAGCGGCAGAAGCTCCGTGTTCAGAAGAATCAGCAGTTCGGATTTCTCCGTCGGGATCAGCTTGACGTAAATGACGTTCTCGCCGGCATCCTCCTTCCGCTCACCATGACCACCGCGGAACATCGACGCCAGCGACATCCGGTGGAGGTATTCCCCGCCGTTCTGCGACGCATTCCGATACAGCTGGTTCAGCAGATCGCTCGACGAGACGTTGTGGATAAAACAGAAGGAATTCACATGATTTTCGCTGAGCAGACGTCCGTTTTTATAGGGACCGTTCCCGGTGATCTCGTAGGCAGAAATGCAGACGGTGTATTTTTTGGCAAGTCCGTCCGCAACGGTCCCGACCGTCTCCGGCGTGCCCGCATCACGTTCGATCACGTCCGCGCATTTCTGAAGATCGTTCAGCTTGAGCGTCCGGTAAATATCGTCAAGCAGAACCGTCTGGAACACCCACAGAATCGCGAGAACGAGGACGGTGAACACCGCAAACGCGGCAATCATCCGTCCGCGCAGGCTGAAGAGGTGTTCGTCGCCGTACCGTTTATTCTTCCGCGTCAAAACGATAGCCAACCCCTCTCAGCGTTACGATATAATCGGCGTATTTTCCGAGGCTTTTCCGCAGGAGCTTGATGTGCGTATCGAGCGTACGGTCATCGCCGAAGTAGTCGTAGCCCCAGACGTCGCAGATGAGTTTTTCGCGGGTCAGAGCGATGTTCTTGTTTTTGAGCATATAGAAGAACAGATCGTATTCCTTGGGCGTCATTTCGGTGCGTTTGCCGTCGACGTATACGATACGCGCGGTAAGATCGGCGCGCAGCCCTCCGCCCGCGAGGGTGACGACCTCGTTTTTCTGCGGTACGGGCACATTGCTCCGTCCGCCGGCGCGCTTCATGAGCGCATTGACGCGGAGCATCAGTTCCTTCGGCGAGAACGGCTTGACGACATAGTCGTCGATGCCGAGTTCGAAGCCGTTGATCTTGTCGTATTCCTCCCCGCGTGCGGAGAGCATGATGATTGGGATCTGCGAGAACTTGCGGATCTCGCGGCAGGCGGAAAATCCGTCCAGTTCCGGCATCATGATGTCGATGATCATGATGTCGTACCCGCCTTCCCGGCAGAGACGCACCGCTTCCATCCCGTCTGCGGCTTCGGTCACGGTATGCCCCTCGTACACCGCATACTTCACAAGCAGCTTGCGGATGTATTCTTCATCGTCTACTACTAAAATATGATACATGATAAAAATTTCTCGGGGAAAAACTTTTTGAAAAAAGTTTTTCCCCGAACCCCTTTTCAAAAACTTTTAAAATGGGAGTGGATATTGGCTATAGTTTAACCGAAATTTATTGGGATTTTTACGGTTTTCCGGTGAATTTTCGGTGAATTCTCAGGGCTGCGGTTCTTCCTCAAACTGGATGTCCGCGCCTTCCATGCCGTCCGGCACCTTTTCGTAGCAGGTAACTTCCACTTCGATGAGCTTGCCTTCGCGGTAGAGCTGGAACTTCAGCTTGTCGCCGACGGAAGATTCGGTCACGATCGCCTTGATATCGGAAGAAGAGGAGATTTCGCTGCCGTTGACGGCGATGACACGGTCGCCTTCTTCGAGCACGGTGTCGTTATACCCTTCACTCAGTGCGTATACATAGACGCCGGGCTTGAGGTTATAATAATTCATAAACATATTGTTGGAAATGTCCTGGAACTGAACGCCGATCATGGTCTTGCCGCGGACGTAGCCGTACTGGAGAAGCTGTTCGTTGATGCGGAGCGCTTCGTTGATCGGAATCGCAAAACCGAGACCTTCGATGCCGGTGCCGCTGGACTTTGCGTTGACGACGCCGATCAGTTCGCCCTTCATGTTGAACATACCGCCGCCGGAGTTGCCGGGGTTGACGGCCGCGTTCGACTGGATCAGGCTCATGGTTACGCCGTTGACTTCCATTTCACGTTCGGTCGCGCTGACGATGCCGTTGGTTACGGTACCGCCGAGTTCGCCGAGCGGGTTGCCGACGACGACAACTTCTTCGCCGACCGCGAGGTTATCGCTGTTGCCTGCAACCGCAAAGGTCAGCCCCTGTGCTTCGATCTTGAGAATAGCAATGTCGGAATCCGCGTCTGCGCCGATGGCGGTCGCTTTGTATTCTTCGCCGTTGGTGAGACGGACGGTGATATTGTCGGCAACAGTCGTGCCGGTATCGTCGCAGATGACGTGGTTGTTGGTGATGATATAGCCGTCGTCGGAGATGATGACGCCGGAGCCTGCGCCGCCGGTGACATACTGGTACCACATGCTCTGCACGGTGTACTCGGTCATGATCTCAACAACGGAATCCTTGACCACGTCGGCAACCTGGCTGTAGGTAAGAGGTTCGCCCTTTGCCGCGCCGGTGGAAGTGACGATGTCTTCCACGGTACGGTATACCACAGCGGTATTGCCGGAATTAAGAACGGTGTTGCCGTTCGCATCAACGGTCTTGTTCATGCTGTTTGCGAGGTAAGTACCCGCGAAGCCGAACACGCCGGAGAACGCCACGGTCAGGCAGCACACGAGAGCAAGTGCGCCGCGGGACACGGAACCTGAAGACTTCTTTTCCTTCTTCTTTTTCTTTGTGTCGGCGGGAGCGTAGGAAATGCTGCCGTCGCCCTGTGCCATACCGCCGTAGTAGGAACGGTTCTGCGGTGCGTAGGAATTGGTGAACTGTCCGTTGTTATAGCCGCTGCCGCTGTTTCCGTAGCCGTATCCGTTCGGATTCTGCTGCGGCTGACCCTGTGCGGGATTATAGCGGTATCCGCCGGATGCATAGCCGTTGTTCGGATTCCCCTGCGGATTCTGAGGATTCTGCTGACCGTACCCGAACGCGCCGTAGGGATTCTGCTGAGGCTGGGGCTGCGGACGGTTCATATGGTCCGCATAGCCGCCGTTCGCGTTGGCGTTGTAGGTATTGTTCGGGATATTGTCGCGGGTGAAGGAATATGCGCCGTCGGCGGGAGCCGCTTCGGGTGCGGGAGTTTCCTGTGCCGCAGGTTCGGAGGATGAGGATTCGGAATATCTATCGTTTGTATTAAGATTGTCAGCGGTTTCGTTGGTTTCCGGCTTCGGTTCAGTGGTTTCGTCTGCCTTGTTCTTCTCGGTCGGATCCGGAAGATTTTCGTTCATTTCATTGTCATTACGGTTGAATTCGTTCATCATAATAATCACCTTTCCCGGGGACTTTTCTTTTTTTGCGCCCCCGCTTTTCTTTACGTGCCTATTATACCGTGCGAATGTGATGATTATTTGAAAACGGAAGAAATATTGGTTGAATTATGAAAGTAATTTAACCCGTAGTGCCAGTAAAATGGCTCCCTCCGGGAGGGAGCTATCATCGAAGATGACTGAGGGAGACCGCGGTACGAACGATTTGAATCTCTGCCGAAGGCATGCGGCTGTAATAGTTTACATCAACTACAAAATAAAGCGACTCAAATTGTCAGTGCCGCATTCTCCTTCCACCACTTCGTGGTCCCCCTTCCTCCCGGAGGAAGGCAATTTAAGATAACCAAATTTTAACTTCGGCTTACAGTATTCAACTGGCACTATGGGTTAATTTATGAAAAGTTTTTTCCGTCACAAAGCCCTTCTCTACATATTTTCTTCATAATTATGTGCTATACTGAAACCAATTCCAATAAATAACACAAGGAGGTTCACTGAATGAAAAAACTGATTTCCCTGCTCCTCGCGTCCCTTCTGCTGACACAGGTCTTTGTTTCGTGTGCCGAAAACACGGAAGAAGTCAGCCCGGACAGCAATGTTCCGGCAGATCCCTCTGCTGCCATATCCGAAACGGAGGAAGAAACCGAGATCACCCGCGAAAATATCCCGGACAATCTCCCCGAGAAAAATTTCGACGGCCGGACATTCACCCTGCTCACCCGTGAAACCGACGGTATTTACTACGGCGACAAGTTCATGCCCGAAGAACTGAACGGAGAAGGGGTCAACGATGCCCTGTACGAACGCAACACCAAAATCGAAGAACGCTTCTCGGTGGATTTCGCCTACGTTTCCAAAAACAGTACGTGGGGCAACGCCCAGTGGAACAACGAAATGACCAACTCCATCATGGCGGGCGACGGTGCGTATGACCTGATCGCAGCGTATGCGGCAACCGTTTCCGAAAACATCTCAAAGAACATCTTCTTAAACTGGCGTGACATTCCCAACATTGACCTGACACAGCCGTGGTGGAGTCAGAGAGCGATCGATGCGCTCACGGTCAACGGCCGCAGCTACCTCATCACCGGCGACTACGCGCTTTCTCTGTGGGATAATATGTTCGCTTTCATCTTCAACAAAAAGCTGGCTGCCGACTTCGGCGTCGAAAATATGTACGATCTCGTGCGCAGCGGCGAATGGACCCTCGACAAAATGTCCGAGATCACCTCGGCTGTATCCATCGACATCGACGGCAACGGTCAGTGGACCATGGACGATATGTACGGTCTGGCTACGGACTGGGCGACCTCCATCGACACCTATCAGATCGCCTTTGATATGCCGGTCGTATCCCACACCGCGGACGGCGGTCTCGAACTCGCTCTCAGCTCCGAAAAAGCGGTATCCATCGTCGAAAAGCTCAACAATCTTTACCATACCACCCACGGTGCCTATACGGATTCGGTAGCAAGCAACATCGACACAATCTACCGCGCCGACCGCGCTCTCATGTATGCGACCTACTTCGAAAAAATCACCGCTCTCCGCGACATGGAATCCGACTTCGGTATCCTGCCTTATCCGAAATACGATACAGCTCAGGAAAATTATTCCAGCACTTCCCGTGACAACTTTGACCTGTTCGTCGTTCCGATCGACGTAAAGGACACGGAATTCACCGGAATCATCACCGAAGCTCTGTGCGCCGAAAGCTACCGGAGCGTCGTTCCGAAGTATTACGATGTCGTTCTGAAATCCAAGACCTCCCGTGACGAGGAAAGCGCGGAAATGATCGACATCATCCGCGACAACCTGACCTTCGACATCGGCTATCTCTGCTCCAGCTCCCTCAGCGGCATCGGTCATATCTTCGTCGGCCTCATCCGCGACAATTCCAACGATCTGGTCTCCAAATTCGCAGCCGTCGAAAAGCCCGCCGGGAAACTCCTCGAAAAAATGCTGGTTTCCTACGGAATCGAATAAAATACAGCAACAGGAGGGTACATCATGTTAAAAGACTTTACAAAAGAATCGTTTGACATCCTCATTCAGGCGGGACAGTCAAACAGCGAAGGCTACGGCTTCGGTCCCGTGGACAATCCGTACCAGCCGAACGACCGCGTATGGTACCTGAATGGCGACTTCACCCTCTCCCGTGCGGCGGAAGAAGTGACCGGAAACGAAATCCAGAGCAACTACAGCCTGTCGTTCGCACGCGAATACATCGCAGCGGGGCGGCTTGCGGAAGGACGGAAGCTGCTGATCCTGCGCACCTCCGTCGGCGGCACCGGCTTTCTTGAGAACAGCTGGAAGCCCGAAGACGACCTCTTCCTCCGCATGATGGAAATGACCCGCACCGCGCTTGCGCTGAACGAAGATAACCGTCTCGTCGGACTTCTCTGGCATCAGGGTGAGACCGACGCGGAACTTGGCGCGTCCTACAACGTACATTACGGTCATCTCATGACGCTTCTCCGTCTGGTGCGCGAGGAATTCGGCGTACCGGATCTTCCGTTCATCGCCGGGGACTTCGTCCACCACTGGAAAAACGACCATATCGCGATCTGCACGCCGGTCGTTGCCGCGATCCGCGCGGTCTGCTCCGACTGCGGTCACGGCGGATTCGTCGAAACGGACGGTCTGCTGTCAAACCTGCAGGAGCTTCACCGCAATCCGCTCGGCTGGGAGGATCCGATCCACTTCTCCCGCAAGGCGATCTATGAACTCGGCAGACGGTACTTCGCAGCGTACGAAAAAGCTGTGGAAAAGTAAAAAACGGGCAAATGCCCGTTTTTTTATTCAAACAGTTCTTCCAGATTCACCGTCCGCGTCGCCCACGAAATGTCCGCGTTGACGTCGTGGGTCGTCATCAGCACCGTTCCCTTAAATTCTTCGAGCGCGTGCATAAGGACTTCCTTTGAATACATGTCCAGATGGTTTGTCGGTTCGTCGAGAACGATCAGGTTCACCGGACTCATCATCGCGAGACAGAGGCGCAGCTTCGTCATCTCGCCGCCGGACAGCGTCCGCACCTGATTGAAGAAATGTACTTCCGTCAGTCCGCAGGAGAACAGCGCCGCCTGCAGTTCCTTCTGCGGCTTTTCGGGATAATATTCCTTCGCAAACTCAATCACCGTGATCGCGCGCTTTTTCCCTGCCTTCACGCCGAGACGGCGGCGCTCGGTTTTGTTGAAGTGTGAAAAGTTGTTTTCGTAGTCCTCCTCCTGCTTGAGGAAGACGCTCACGATCCCTTCCCCGAACTCCATGTTCCCGCCGACCGGTTCAAGGTCCCCGCAGATGGATTTCAGCAAGGTCGTCTTGCCGATGCCGTTGAAGCCCTTGAACACGATCTTGTCCCCGCGTTTCACGTCCAGTGACACCGGCGGCAGGACGGCGGAACCATCGTAGCCGACTTCCAGTGCATTGAGGGACAGGATCTTCTGCGTCGCGCCGCCCATATGTCTGAATTCAAACTGCGGCTTGACGATCTCGTCCGGATGTTCGATCCGCTCGAGATTCTCGAGCATTTTTCTGAGCCAAGTCGCCTTCGAACGGGATTTTCCCCCCCATGCCTCGCCGGAGTTTGCCGCAATGTACGCTTCCGAACGTGCAATGAACTTTTCCTGCGCCGTGCTCTGCTGTTCCTGCACCGCTTCACGGCGTTCTTTTTCTTTGAGGTAGTAATCGTAATTTCCCTCGTACACCTTGAATTTCCGGTTCGCGATTTCGACGATTTTGTTCGACACTTTGTTGAGGAACGCGCGGTCATGGGAAATGACAAGGTACGCGCCTTTCCGTTTGCAGAGATAGTCGCCGAGCCATCCGATGTAGCCGATGTCGAGGAAATTCGTCGGTTCGTCGAGGATGAGCAGATCGTTGTCGGACAGGAGCAGCTTCGCGAGGACGAGCTTGGTCTTCATCCCGCCGGAAAGCTGAGACGCGGTCTTCGTCCGGTCGGCGTCCGTGAAGCCGAGACCGGCCAGCACGCTGTCGATCTTTTTTCCGATGCGGTCGAATTCCGCTTCGTCGAGCTGTTCGTAGATCCGCGCGGCACGGTTCATGGCGCGGGTCTGTTCGTCCTCGTCCATCTCCGTGAGATGTTCGTAAAGCTCCGCGGCACGGCGGTCCAGTTCGTACAGCGGTTCGAACACGGCGTCGAGGTATTCGTAAACGGTGAGAGTGCTGTCGATATCGGCGTACTGATCGAGATAGCCGATGTTCAGGTTTCCGGATGTCTCAAACGTCCACTGATCGGGAACAACCGTGCCAACGATCATTTTGAGAAAGGTGGACTTGCCGCAACCGTTCGGTCCGACGAGACCGATGTGGTCGGGAATGCCGTTCGGGCGGCCGTCATTGACGGTGAGTTCGGCGTTGTTGAATATGCTTTTGCCGACAAATTCGTGGGACAATCCGGATACTTTGAAAACGCGCATGATAACCTCCGTGGTTTTTTTAATACAGTATCATTTTAAACGGATCCGGTTCGGCGGAATCCGGTACATTTCCGCAGGTTTGCAGCAAAAAACGGCAGAACTTCCTCCAAAAAATCGTACCGGAAGATCTGCCGCCGTTTCGGATGAACAACAAAAAAACGGATGCGCCGTGTGGCTGACATCCGCCGTGAACGAGACGTTTTTGTCTCAGTCGCGGGTTACGGTGCCGCTGCACGGGCAAAAATGGGCAGACTTCCCCCCTGCAGCGCCGTAAACCGGAGTATGGGCGACCGATTTGATCGGACGCATTCCGATGGAGACGTTGATTTTCGTCATGCAGCTCACCTCACTTTCTGTAATATTACAATCAGTGTATCATAGTTCTCTGAATTTGTCAAGTAATAACAGGAAATCAATGGGGAACTTTCTGAAAAGCTCCCCATTTTTGTCAGATTTTCTTCTCCCCGTAATAGTCCAGCAGGAACCGGCAGAGCCGTCCCGCGCCGGAAGCGTTCGGCTGCCACGGCGTGAACCACGGATCGACCGACGAATACCGTTCGGATACGATGAATTCCGGCGTCACGTTGTAGCGGAGCATGCCGCGCGCGTATGCGTCGGCTTTGTCCCGTTCCCCGCGTCTCATCCATGCCTCGATCCACAGGATTTCCGCAACGCCCGTGTAATAGACGTTGCCGTAGAGACCGTCCGAGCCGCAGGCGTCATTGGTCATGCGTCCCGCGAGACCGTGTTCGTCATCGAGGAAGCCGATGTCGCGGTAGAAATTTTCCATCTGTTCGAACAGTTCCGAGTTCGGATCCATGAATCCGAGCTTGATGAGATACGGACAGCCGTCCGTGTAGAAGCAGTGGCTGTAGCTTTCCTCAAACGGCACGCCGAGGATGTGCGGCATGTTGTACGCCCGCTCTCCCGCGTGTTCCGCTTCGAATTTCTGCAGAACGTCCGCTACCACCTTGCGATAATCTTCGTATACTTCCCGCACATACGCCGCTTCTTCCGCGCCGAAATGTTCATAGCACTTCACCATGTACGACAGCCCGTACACGTTTACGGCGTCGGTGTACGTCCAGTGCTGCCCGACTTCGCCCCAGTCGCTCGCACGTCCGGAGGAGAAAAGCCCCTTTACCTCGTCATCGCGCGCAAAACTGCGGCGGTACTGGATGTATTCGAGCGCAAGGTTCAGTTTTGGGCGGAATTCCTCGAACAGCTCGGGATCGTTTTTCATCAGCAGATGGTGGCATGTGCCCCAGATCGCGGAACCGTTCGTGTTGTCCCAGACGACCCACGGGTTCGCAAGCTTGCCCCGCTCCGCACCGTCCGTGAGCTGCCAGTTATCGAAAAACATCCGGTACGCGTCGGTCACGTATTCCGAAAGCCCCGCGTCATCGAGAACGGTGAGAAAATGCGCCGCCTCCCAGACCCAGATGAACCGTCCGACGTCGCCCTGGCGTGCAAAAACATAGTCAGGATCCTTTGCACCTTCGTAATGCTGGAGCATCTGCAGCATGACCGTGATGTTCTGCCGGAACATGTTCTGCGTGATCTTTCCGGAATCGTCCGGAAGAAGCGTCACTTTCGCCTGGATGTCCTGCCAGAACGCCGTGGTGTCGGCGAGGGCTTCGCTGTACGGTTTTACATCATCAAATCCGCCGCGCCGCATCGCAAACCGTACAACCGCCGTTTCTCCTGCGGGAAGCGTATAGTCAAGGCGGTAATAATCGTGCGCCTTGAACCGGTGAAGCTGTTCCCCACGGGAGATCCAACGTACGTCGAGTTTTTCCGTCTCGAGGATCCGCATCTGACCGTAGCCGTCCTCACACGCGGCGGTCAGGCCACCGTCTTCCGCAGGTGCGAATTGGTTCTGCCAGCTCAGGTACCACTGTCCGACGTTCGGGTTGTACGGCTCGTAGCCGGTGTCGTGCAGACCGGTGAGGTAGTGGTCTTCCTTATTATAGCGCGGAAGAAGTCCGAATGTACCGGACACGCGGTAGTTGTTCGTATTCGTGACGGTGACTTCACAGTAGGTCACCGGGATCCGCGCGGTATCGCAGAATGACGTCATCGCCACGGCACAGCCGTTTTCATCGTCGGTATTGTACAGCGTATAGACCGGAAGTCCGTTCTCCGGCTTTTTCCAGACGGTCTTTTCCATGTCGATGTCGCCCGGTTCCGTACCAAAAATCAGATGGACGCCGAAGCCCTTCTGATTGTAGTGCATCGGGATATAGGAAAGATCAAGGTCGGTGATCTTCATATCGGGATAGAGGGAGATAAGCCGTTCGGAATGAATGGGGTGCAGGTAGACCCGCGAGGTCTTCGGAGCCTCCCACGTCGGAATCTGTTTCATCGTATGTCCTCCGTAATGCCGTTTTGTTTTCATTATACCGCGGATTTTTCGGCACGTCAACAGAATCGTATTGAAAAAAGGCGGCGGATTTGGTATAATGTCCACAGAAACAGATCGTATTACCCGAAAAAAGGAGGTTTCTCAATGGAACGAAGAGAACTCATTCAACACTTTGACCGCCTCGCCGAATTCACCGATCCCATGATCGAGCGCGGGATCCAGACCCACCGCAAGGGTCTGTTCGCCGTAAAAGTCCTCGGCCGTGAGGGAAAACCGCTCGCCGGTGTTCCCGTGCACGTAAAGCTCGCGCGGCACGAATTCAAGTTCGGATGCGCAATGTTCCTGCTCGATCAGTTCGGCGACGACCGCCGCAATCAGCTCTACCGCGAGATGTTCCCGAAACTTTTCAACTACGGCGTCCTGCCGCTGTACTGGGACACACTGGAACCGGAAGAAGGGCATCCGCGCTTTGACAAATCATCCGAAAACATCTACCGCCGTCCCGCACTCGATCTCGTCCGCGACTATTGTGCCGAACACCGTATCGGTATGAAGGGACATTGCCTGATGTACAATTCCTTCAACCCGAAGTGGATGCCGCGCGACTGGCGTTCGCTGAAAATGGCAATTGAAAAGCGCAGCCGCGAGATCGCGGAACGCTACGGCGATGACCTGCTCGACCTTGACGTCATCAACGAAATGTACACCGTTTACCGGAACGCGCACGGCGAATTCGGCTGCCGCGATCTGCCGGTCTGCGACGAACCGGGGCACGAAAAATGGTGCTTTGACATCGCGAAGAAATACTTCCCCTACACGCGTCTCTTCTGGAACGAAGGCTGCTACGAAACCTTCGGCGCGGCTCAGTACACGGGAGACAAAAGCATCTACTACCTCATGCTGAAACGCTGGCTCAGCGAAGGCGCACACATCGAGGGAATCGGCATGCAGTTCCATGCGTTCAGCGGCAGCGAAGCCCAGCAGCTTGCTCTCTACAATCCGTACCGCGCGATGGATGTCTTCCGCCTGTATTCGGAATTCAGGCTGCCGATCCACCTTTCCGAAGTTTCCGTCCCGTCGTGGTCGAACGAGGCGGAGGACGAAGACGTACAGGCGGAACTCGTCGAACGGATGTACCGTCTGTGGTTCAGCCAGGAATACGTCGAGTCGATCGTCTGGTGGAACATGGTCGACGGTATGGCATACGGCGGCGAAAACGTCTACCACGCCGGACTTCTGCGCAACGACATGACCCGCAAGAGAGCATTCAATGTCCTCGACCGGCTCATCAATCACGAATGGCAGACGGATAAAACGCTCGTAACGGATGAGAACGGCCGCGCATATTTCGAAGGCTTCTACGGCGACTACGACGTGAACGTCGGTGAGATCCGCGAAGAACGCCGCTTCCGTAAGGAAAACACGGGTTACTACCACGTTACCGCCGGCCCGATGGAACAGAAATTCATACTTTGAACGATACCAAAAATGAGGTGAACTTATGGCAAACTCCACGGTTTATACCGATTCGCGCGTCTCAAAGCGCGCTCTGAACGAATTCTTCGCCAAGTTCCGCCCGGAACAGGACGAGATCCACACCCTGCAGATCTTCCATAACGACGCAATGGTCGTCCGGATCGCGCCGGAACCGTATTCCCCGACCGACAAGAGAGAGATTTATTCCCTCTCAAAGAGCTTCTGCTCCACGGCGATCGGCTTCCTCTGCGACGAGGGAAAACTCTCCACGGAAGACCGCATCGTCGATCTCTTCCCGGACAAGCTGCCGGAAACCGTCTCCGAAAATCTTGCAAAAATGCGTGTGAAGCACGTTCTTTCGATGAACACCGGACATCCCGGCTGCGTCATGTACCACATGGTGCGCTCCGACGATGCCCCGCGCGCGTTCCTCGCACAGGAAGTTGTCTACGAACCCGGCACGCACTTCGCATACAACACCGGCGCAACCTGCCTGCTCTCCTGCATCGTCGAACGCATCACCGGTATGAAGCTCGTCGATTTTCTCACCTGGAAGCTGTTCCTGCCGCTCGGTATTGCCGATGTCCGTTGGAACCGTGTGCCCGACGGAAACAACGAAGGCGGCTGCGGCATTCACGTCTGCTCCGACGATATCGCGAAGCTGGGGCTTCTCTACCTGCACAAAGGCATGTGGAACGGCAAGCGTCTGCTCTCCGAAGAATGGGTGAAGACGGCGACGTCCCCGATCTCCGATAACTCCATGAACGGTACCCCCGACTGGTGCGCGGGATACGGCTATCAGTTCTGGGTGAACTACCGTGAAGGTTTCCGCGGCGACGGCGCGTTCGGACAGCTCTGCGTCGTTCTTCCGGAACACAACATGGTCTTCGCGATCCAGACCGAGCTCGGCGACATGCAGCGTGAAATGGATGCTGTCATGGAACTCGCGGAACATCTCTTTGACGCGGACGACACGGCATCCGTGATCCTTCCGGCATACGCTCCCGTCGGTTCCGCACAGAAAACGGCAGGATTTGAAAACGTGTTCTATCGTCTCGACGAAAATCCGATGGGCTGGACGGGTGTTTATTTCATCTACGACAGTGCCGCAGACGAAATGCAGGCGATTTTCTCGAACGGTGTGGACCAGTATGTCCTCCGTGCCGGAAACGGTCACTATGCGGAAAGCCTGATCTTTGCGAAAAAGGTCAAACCGAAGCTCGTCGACCTGATGTCCACGCCCGATACGGAACGCTGCCGCACCGCCGCCTCCTACACGGCGGAAGACGGAAAACTCACCTTCAAGCTCCGCTTCCTCAACTGCCCGCACCGCATGATCTACACCTTTGCGGCAGATGGCGGCACCCTGAATCTCCACTTCGAAGGCTGGGGCAAGCTCGACCGCGACGCCGTTGACCTCACCGGTCACAAATGCTGAAACTTCCGGAGAAATACATCTGTCATGAATAAATTCAAAGGCTATCTCATTTTATCCGACATCGACGGAACGCTCACAAACGATCACGGGCAGATCTCCGCCGAAAACGCCGCCGCCATCCGCTATTTCCAGGAGGAAGGCGGGCTGATCACTGTCGCGTCGGGACGTTACCCGTGGTACATCGCAAAATATTCCGACACGTTCCACCCGAACACTTACGTCGTCGGCATCAACGGGACGATGCTGTACGACCCCGTAAAAAAAGTCCCCATCATCACGAAGGTGTTCGAGGACGATTTTCTCACTGTCCTGCACGAATTTCTCGACCTGTGCCCGCAGGTGCGTTACATCCTCGTGAGCGGTCACAAAGAGGAGTTCACCATCCACCGCGAGGACTTCCCGCGTCTTGACGAAATTCTCGCGGATCTCGAAAAACCGTGGTGCCGGATCATTCTCTGTCAGCATCCGAGCGACGGCGAAAAGACCCGCGAAGCACTCGTCCCGCGTTACGGTGACCGCTACAACTTCGATTTCAGCTGGAGCGAAGGACTGGAGATCCATCCGAAAGGCAGCGGCAAGGGCGATCTTCTTCTCGAAATGCTGCCGATCCTTGCAGCGGAAGGAAACCCGATCCACACGACAATCTGCGCGGGTGACTACGAAAACGACCTCTCCATGCTGGAAGTCGTGGACATCGGCTACGCAGTCGCGAACGCGATCCCGTCGGTCAAAGCGGCGGCAAAGCGGATCACGGTCTCGAACAACGACAGTGCGATCGCAAAAATCATCGCGGATATCGAAGCCGAAATTGATGCAGAATAAAATTCTCGGGGAAAAATTTTTTTCTAAAATGTTTTCCCCGACCCCCTTTCAAAAAACTTCAGACAAAAAGAAAGACAAAGTGTGTGCGAATTAATTGCAATGATAAATCTGCACATGCTTTGTCTTTTCATTTGTTTTAAAGTTTTTGAGGTGGGGACGAGACTTCCTTTGGAAGTCTCAGGGGGAGAAACTTTTTTCAAAAAGTTTCTCCCCGAGAATTTTTATGCCTTATAAACCTGGAACATGTAGATTCTTACGGTCGCATCTCTTCCCTGCGTTGCCTTGGTAACAAACAGACGGAAGTATCTCGCTTCGATCGGAGCGATTTCGCGGAGGGTGATGGTTTCTTCGTTGTCCTTCACTTCGTCCGCAACCGTCCATTCATCGGCTTCGTTCACCTTGTATTCCAGACGGAATTCACGGGTGTTCCAGCCGGCGGATTCCTGTGCGCCCGCATGCATGGTCATCCACTTGCCGACCTTCACGACTTCACCGGCGTCAACTTCGAGCCAGTGTGTACCGTCGTCGGAGTGTGCGCACCACTTGGTGGTGTCGTTGCCGTTGAGGGCATTCGCGCCGACTTCACGTTCGTTGAATTCCGCACTTGCCTTGCAGGGCTTGTTCAGAAGAACGTCGTCGCCGAGCTTGTCCGCCTTGATCTTCACAACAACGTCGTGATCCGGTACACGGACGATCGCCGCGTTGTCGTAGGTTGCCGCGATGTCATCGCATTCCCAGCCGGTGAAGACATAGCCGTCCTTGTAGCTTTCGGTACGTACGAGCGCAACCTTGCCTTCGTATTCGGTGAGGGTGTCCACAACATTGCCGTCCCAGTCGTAAACGGTGATGGTACGCAGTTCGGCGTTGGTGGTTTCCACCTTGTCGTACAGCGGAGCTGCGGGAACGGCGAGGTCGTTCGCTGCGTTCGCGCCGGTTGCCGCCATGACAATGATGTCCGCGTCGTCCGGGAGGGTCACGGTCTTCGCCCCGGTGACGTCAAGGGTGTACTTGAAGAGGTATGCGAACAGGTAGAGACGGTCGCCGTCCGCGTTGTGGGTATGCGTGTAGTTGACAGCGATTTCGTCACGCTTGATGAGGCACGGTGCGCCGTTGACCATCATCGTCCAGGAACCGACGTTTGCCTTGTAGTCCTGTACGCCGAGTTCAACGGGCTTGCCATCTACAAGGAACGTTGCGGTCTTGTCGCCGTTTGCGGATGCCGCGAGGAGGTAGAGACGGTCGCATCCAGCGGGAACGTCGATCTGCTGACCTGCGGAAACAACTGCGTTGTCGCCGCATGCGGGAGCGAGATTGAACTTGATGCCGCCGGAAACCACGGTTTCGTTATAGAGTTCGGTCGGGATGGAGATGCCGTCCGCGAATTCGCCTGCGGTGCGGTCGCAGTTGCAGGTGGTCACGCGTTTGTTGTACGGGAGTGCGACGGGCTTCTGGTCTGCCATCGCGGTCTTCTTGCCGCACGCGAGGGTAACGGCGAAGGTCTTGACCGCATAGGGAGTGAGCGTGCAGGTGATTTCGTCTGCTGCATAGCATGCCGCGCCGAGTTCGTCTTCGTAACCGTTGGTTTCAACAGCGGAAACGAGGTCTGCCGCAAACTTGATCTTGACGTTTTCTGCACCCTTGCCGGAGGTTTCCTGTACACGGACGATGATGCGGTCGCCCTTTTCTTCCTTCTTCACGCAGCGGACGATGACGTGTTCATCGCTCACGGAAACGAAGGAGATCGCCTTGCCCGCACCGTCGTGCTTCGGAGCGGTAAACGGAACCATGGGCTGGTTGAGTTCGGCAGCTTCCTTTGCGGTGTCGTCGCGGAAGCCCTTATGACCGACGATGGAGTAGGTGAAGATATTCAGGCCCATGTCCTGCCAGTCCTGACCGGACTGCTGGGAGAAAGGATACGCAGGCGTATGGATAAGGGTGAGCCGGAGAGTATCGTCGGTCGGCTTGTCCATACCGTACTTACAGTCATTGAGGATGGAAACACCGTAGGAGCCGTCTTCCGCGGTGAGATCCGCCCACTGGTGAGCAACGTGCTGATAGTAGGGGAAGCTGTCGGTATTGCCGGATTCGATCGCACCGAGACCGAGGTCGAAGGTCGCCTTCGGGTTGGAGACGTTCATGTGGAATGCCGCACGGAGGTTGGACTTTCTCTGATACCAGTCAACCACATTCGCAACGTCCACGCGCTGACCGCCGTCCCAGAGGGAGATGATCTGTTCGAATGTGGAGCCTTCGAAGGTACGCTTTACCTTGAGCGATACAACGGCGGGGCCGTTTTCCACGATCTCGATTTCGGGCGTGCCGCCGACGATCGCGGGAGTTTCGAGGGAATCCGTCCAGACGAGTTCCCAGGACGGCCAGTTTGCGCTGGTGTCGGGACCGATTTCGTACTGTGCGGGAGCCTTGAAGAGTTCGAAATTGTCGTTCGCCTTGTCGATGACGCTTGCGATGTCGCCGTTGTCATCGACGGTAACGATATAGCGCTGGTTTTCGAGAACCTTGCCGTTTACGGAAATGTTGGAAGCCAGTGCGCAGGGAACGTCGCTTTCACGGACGTCGTATACGGTGCAGCTTACGGGAGCGGTCTTCGCGATAAACTTGACAACCTTCTTGCCGTTTACAGTGGAGAGCTGTGCGGGAACTTCGTTTCCGAGACCGTCGAATACGCGAACGTACGGGGTCTTAATGTCGAGTTCTGCGGTCACAACGTCATTGCGTTCGCAGGAAACGGGGTTGTAAACGACAACGGGAGTACCTTCGACGCCCGTGTCGAGGGTGCGGGTGATGCCGCCGACCGCGTTTGCGAGTTCTGCCGCGAACATATTGAGGGCGATCACGTAGTCATTGTAAGTGAAAACATACGCCGCCGCGATGGAGGTACCCGGGAGGTCGTCGTGGAACTGATGCCACAGGAAAGTCTGCCATGCAGTGAGAAGGCGGTCTGCCGGATATTCGGCAGCACCCAGCCAGCTTGCGATGATGGATGCACGTTCTGCGGAGTCACCGAGAAGTTCGTTTTTGCGGTTCCATCTCTTGTTGATGGTGTGGGAGGTCAGTGCACCGGAACCGTGCGGGATGAGGAGTTCGCCGTCGTAGGTCGGAAGAGCCGCACGTTCTTCTTCGGTGAGTTCGTTGAAGATCTGGTCGGTGGAAGCGGAAACAACTTCGTAGAGCGCATTCGGATCGCCGTTTGCGTCAACGGCTTCGCTGACCATCTTTGCGGAGATTTCCTTGCAGGATCCGCCGTAGTCGCCGGTACCGTAGTACATGGAGCGGACAGCATGACCGGTGAACTTTTCGTTGTGGTCGATCGCCTTCAGGAATTCTTCGCGCTGACCAACCGGACGTTCGTCGTTGTTCCGGTCGAAGTTGTAGGTGTAGTCGCCTTCGAGGAAGGAGGCAGCAACGCCGTTGCCGTCGGGACCGATCCAGCGGCCAAGGTCCATGCGGGGCTTGCCGCGGACGGGCATCGGCTTGGAAACGGTGCCGTCTTCTTCATAGATCGGGCTGCCGACACCCCATACGAGCTTCTGGGTATGGAAGCCGTTCAGACCCATGTGCGCTTCCACGGACGGGAGAGCGTAGTTGAAGCCGAAGCAGTCTGCGAGGAAGATGTCGGTGCTCTTCTTGCCGAATTCCTTTTCGAAGAAGCCGTTTCCGTAGAGGACCTGACGCATCAGGGCTTCGGAGGACGGTACATTGGCATCCATGGCATCCCATGTGGAGCCTGCGACGTTCCAGCGGCCTTCCGCGATGTAGCCCTTGAGCTTTTCGTAAAGGTCGGGGTAGTATTCCTTCGCGAGCTTGTAGCGGAACGCGCCTTCGAAGTTCATCCGGTAGTTCGGATACTTTTCAAACAGGGCAAAGTTCCTCTCGAGGGTGTTCTTCACACAGTCGCGGATGGTATCCTGGATGGTCCAGTTCCACTGGGTGTCCAGATGGGCATTGGCGACGGTGTAAAGTTTTTTCTTCTTTTCGGGTGTCGTCATAACGATTCTCCTGTATATAAAATTTTTATTTCATAATCAGTTCGCGGTCACACGGCAGTTCGTGCGGCAGCGAAGACGGTTTGTCGAGGTAATAATATGCCACTGTCGTGTAGTCGTCGTAACGGGGGCCCGTCCAGCCAAGGTTGTCGAGCTTCATCGTGAAGCTTTCCTTGAAATAAACGGGATCCTTGACGTGCCAGCGGTAGAGAAGGAACCGCTTCTGATGGTTGTACATCTCGGACGTATCGCCGATGATGGCGTAAAGCCCCGCGTACAGCCCGGAAAACATCTGATACTTGTTCAGGATGATGTCGTTCCCGAACGCGTAGGAGCCGCAGAAATAGTCCTCGGTGCCGGTGTAGTTCATCGTGGGGTAGGTGTCGCCGTCAATATACATCTTCGCTTCACCCTCGACCCAGCAGGTGTTGTGCCCGTTCATACCGGCGGCAAGGGTCAGCCCGACGAACGCGCCGCGTCCCCGTATCCCGTCCACTACCGTGTACGAGCGTCCCTTCTGCACCGGATGTTCCTGACGATAGACAGCATGGAAGCACCCCGCATCGGGTTCGACTTCACCGTGCCAGCCGGAGATCATATAATAGAGCGTTTCGGTGTTCGCGCCGCGGTTTTCCATGGTAATGCGGCAGTGTTTCCGGAACGGCATTTCGAAATAGCTGTTATAGCCGCGGCCGGGCGCGACGAGGATCATCGCGGAATTCAGAACGGTGTAATTGCCGTTGATGTCCTTGAAGTTTTCGTCGTACGCACTGCCGAAGAACGCAGAAACCGGCGCTTCGACCGACGGAAACTCCTCGTTGTCCCAGTACATGCGCAGGACGAACGAATGTCCGATATACCCGGTGAACCACATGTGCGTGATCATACCGGGACCGTCTGTGTCAGCAAGCGTCACGGTCTCGCCGGACGGAATGCGGAGGAACGCGTTCAGCTTTTCACAGTCTCCGCCGCGGGTACCGCCGTTTCTGGTACCGGTGAGATTTTCAGCGGAAAAACCGAACGTTTCTCTGTCGGGAAGACGATAAAGATTCATAGGTTTCGTCCTTTCCGTAATTTTTAAATCCAATCGCAATTCTTTTATTATTGTATCGTATTATGCAAAAAATGTCAAGACATTTTGTCCGGATATCAGTTATTCCGTCAGATTTTTGAGCAGTGCCGCGCATCCGTCGTAAATGTCACGATAGGCAATATCGAAGCGGTCGCTGTACCACGGATCGGCAACGTCGCCGGGACGGTCGGTGTAATCCATGAGTTTGCGGATCTTCCCGTCCGGGTCTCCGCCCAGCATCCGGTGCATATTGCGGATGTTCGCACTGTCCATGCCGATGAGCAGATCGTACTTCGCGTAGTCGCTTTTCTGCAGCTGAACGGCATGCTTGCCGGCGCATGAGATGCCGTGCTTCGCAAGTTCACGCACCGCCGGAGGATAGACGGGATTGCCGCGTCCGTTACAGATCTCCTCCGTACTCGTCGCGGCAGAGCGGACGGTGAAGGCATTCGAAAGCCTGCGCTCCTCCAGCATGGATTTAAAAATAAACTCTGCCATCGGACTGCGGCAGATGTTGCCGTGGCAGACGAATAAGATGTTTGTCATAAATATTCCTCCGTGATATGGTCACAGGGACACGGCAGCCGTGTCCCTGTGAAACATGATATCATAAAAATCCCGAAATTACAACTCCCGTTTCCGGTAGAAAACGATCGACAGATGCCACGACAGCGCGTATATCCCCACACCGGCCACAGCCAGAAGTACCAGAAGCAGATTCGGCCGGATCTCCATACGGAGCGGTTCCCGGAACAATCCGGTCATCAGAGTGCTGATGCCGCAAATCAGTCCGATCATCACATAATACGCGGCACGTCCCCGCTCCACGCCGAGTTTGAACATAAACGGCAGCGTGACCGAAGAGGTAACGGTTGACGCGATCAGCAGAAGGAGCAGGATCACAAGGACATCCGTGCTCTGATACCCGCTGTCCATCCCCATCCGGATTCCCTGCGCGATTCCCGTCAGAAACAGCATCACCGTCTGGGTGAACAGTCCGATCAGATACTTCCCGGAAACGATCTGCGCTCTGGTGTACGGCAGTGTTCCGCTGTACTGCAGCCAGCGGCTCCGTTCATCGTACGCGAGAAGATTCACCGGAACCATGCCGCAGAACAGACAGGGATAGAAGACAAAGAACATGTTGCTTTTATCCATAAACGAAAGAATAAGAAAACCAATCGCAAGAACCAGATAGTACCGGCAGTATTTCCGCATCATGTACCAGTCCTTGAGCAGAAGTCCTTTCATATTACCTCCCATGCTGCGAAGCAGCAGAAATTACTTTGGAAAATTTCGGTCGCCGAAGGCGATTGCAAATGGTTGGTTCCATTTGCAAAGAAATTTTCGGGGTGTGAAACAGCTTCACCTCCGATTTGGTTGGCTGTATTTTCACACTACCGCGCCTCCTTTACCATAAATACAAAGAGTTCTTCAATGCTGATGGGGCTGACGTGAAGCCCGTCCGGAACCGCGCTTCTCCGCACCATTGCTTCCGCGCCGTAGGGATTTTCTTTTATATACCGGACAGCCTCTGCCGGGAGCTGCTTCAGTTCCTCTGCCGTACAGTGGAGCAGACCGTATTCTTCGAGCAGACGGTCTTTTTCCTCGCAGAGCATCAGCTTTCCTTTGTGAAGGAACGCCACATAGTCACACAATTTTTCGAGATCACTGACGATATGGGAGGAAATCAGGACGGAGTGGTTCTCGTCCCGCGTGAACTCGCTGAACATTTCCACCACTTCATCCCGCACCACCGGATCAAGTCCCGACGTCGCTTCGTCAAGGATCAGCAGGCGGCTGTGATGGGACATCGCGACGGCGATTGCCAGCTTCATTTTCATGCCGCGCGAGAAATCCTTAAACGGCTTTTTGTCCGGCAGTCCCAGTTTTCGGATCAGGCGGGAATACTCCGCCTCGTCCCAGTTCCGGAACGTGTGCTTCATCACCCGTCCGACCTGCGCGACCGTCAGACATTCGGGGATCCCCGCTTCGTCCAGCACCACTCCGACTTCCTCTTTGATCCGCTTGTCATACTCTGCGTTGTCCCGTCCGAGGATCGTGATTGTTCCGCTGTCTTTCCGGATCATATCAAGGATGAGCTTGATCGTGGTACTTTTTCCCGCGCCGTTTTCGCCGATCAGCCCCAGAATACAGCCGCCGGGAAGCGTCAGATTCAGGTTGTCCAGCGTGAAATCGGGATAGGATTTCGTCAGATTTCTGATTTCCAGTGCGTTCATCACAGTTCCTCCAGACTGAAATTCATCATTTCCATAACTTCTTCTCTGCTCAGATTGCAGGATGCGGCGAGCCGGACGATTTCTTCCATATGCTCTTCGATCTTTTTCAGATTTTCTTCCCGCAGCAGCTCCACATTTTTCGGCGCCACATAGCAGCCTTTTCCGGGAAGCGTATAGAGAAATCCCTCCCTCTCCAGTTCTTCGTACGCACGCTTTGTGGTGATAAAGCTGATGCGGAGGTCTTTCGCCAGTCCGCGGATGGACGGCAGCATTTCGTTCTCCTTCAGGCTTCCGCCGATGATCTGATTTTTGATCTGCGAATAAATCTGCTCGTAAATCGGTACGCCGCTCTTGTTGTCGATCAGTATATGCACGTCATCACCTCTGTAAATACTGTATATACTGATTATATACAGTATTTACGAAAATGTCAATAGGTTTTCCGGAAAATCAAAAAGAATTCCCCTTGCATTCCGCCGGAAAATAAAATATAATAGAAATATACATCCGCTGTAAGGAGAACACCCATGAATCCCATCCGTCCCGCCGGAGAATCCGACGTTTCCCGCATCGCCGAAATTCTCGTATTCAACAACCGCCTCAATTTCTACCCCATTTTCCAGAACGACGACTATTCCTTCGGGGAGCTGCAGGTCGTCCCGATTGCGGAAAAATACCGTACAGATTCCGATCTCCTGCACCGTACGTTCGTCTACGACGACGGCATAGTGCGCGGGATGATCGTCATCGACGGGACGGAAATCTCGAAGCTGTTCGTTGATCCCTGCTTCCAGAACCGCGGCATCGGCGCGGCTTTGCTGAAATTTGCCGTCGAGGTTCATCACGCGGACGTTTTATGGGCACTGGAGAAAAACGTGCGCGGCATCCGGTTTTACGAACGGCACGGTTTTCATGTGACCGATGAAAAAATCTTCGAAGAAGGAACCACGGAATATCTCGTCCGGTTAAGACGGCGGCGTAATTCCGGGGTTCAGGTATAAATATATAAAAATTCATCAAACGGAGGTATCCCTATGAAAATCCGATGGCTCGGTCAGGGCGGATTTCTCGTCCGCGATGACGCGGAAACCACCGAAATCCTCGTTGACCCCTACCTTTCCGATGCCGTGAACCGGAACGGCACCTGTCCCCGTCAGCGTCCCGTGCCGATCGCGCCCGCTGACGTAAAGAGCGACGCGGTCATCTGCACGCACGACCACCTCGATCATCTCGACACGGGCGCCGTCCCCGGGATGCCCGAAGACACGTTCTTCGTTGCCACATACGAAGGCTGCGATACGCTCGACCGTCTCGGACGCCGCAATCACCGCGCTGTGCGCGAAGGGGACACGTTTGAGGTCGGCGCATTTTCCGTACGGATCGTGTATGCGCTCCACACCTGCGAAGCGTTCGGCGTGATTCTCGAGACCGACGGTGTACGTCTCTACATCAGCGGTGACACCCTGTACGACGAAAAACTGTTTGACCTCGCACAGTACAAGCCCGACATCACCTGCATCTGCATCAACGGCCGTATGGGCAACATGAACGTCGGCGAAGCAGTCGCAACAGCGAAGAAGATCGGTGCGCGTCTGAATATTCCGGATCACTACGACATGTTCGCCACAAACATGGAAGATCCCGCGAAATTTACGTGCGAATTTCCCGAAGATGCCGTTTTTACCCCGGAATTCGACCGGCAGTATGATATTCTTGTGGAAAACTCAAAAATTATTCTGAAATAAACCCAATCCGCCGTACGGCCTTATCCGACTGTACGGCGGTGTTTTGTTGGTGATTTTTATGAATATTTTCAAAAAATCCCTTGTATTTTTCATCATTATCCCATATAATAAAAACAATACGGCGGGAATACGACCGAAAGATCCCGCTGAATTTCTCAACATACGAAAGGAACTCCCTATGCCGAACATCAAAACCGCCATCGCCTCTTACTCGTTCCACGGCCTTCTCGGAGAAGGTAAATGCGACGTGTTCAACTACCTGAACATGCTCCGCTACCGTTACGGCGTCGACTGCGCCGACATCTGGACCGGATTCCTTCCGAACCTCGACGACGGATTTATCGGAAAAGTCCGCGCCGAACTTGACCGCAAAAATCTCACCCTCGCGAATCTATGCGTCGACGGACCGCACGTCTGGATGGACACCGCCGAAGCGCGCGACGCACACAAGAAACAGATGCTCGAATACATCAAAGCCGCTGACAAACTCGGCGCGAAGACGATCCGCATCGACTTCGGCGGCACGGAAGGTCACACGATGCCCGACGAAGCATTCGAATACATCGTGAATACTTACCGCGAATACTGCGCGATCTGTTATGACCTCGGTATGAAGATCGGCCCGGAAAACCACTGGGGCTGGGACCGTGTGCCGGAATACCTCAGAAAGGTAAAGGAAGCCGTAGACAGTCCGGCGTACGGACATCTCTATCACTTCCGCAACTTCTACGACGATGTGGAAGCCGGTGAAGAACTCGCGATTTCCTACGCGATGCACACCCACATCCACGCGAACTCCATGCCGTACGCGAAGGATGTCATCCGCCGTCTCGCAAAGGCGGGCTACGAAGGCGCGTACAGCGCGGAACACCACTCCGGCGCGCTCGAATGCGAACGTGTCGAATGGCAGATCGCGACCGTGCGCGGACTCATCGCCGAGCTGAACGCGGAAGGCTGGGACGAACCCGCAAAGCCGTCCTACTTCAACGGAATTTATGAATAAATTTTCTCGGGGAAAACTTTTTCGAGAAAAAGTTTTCCCCGAACCCCTTTCAAAAAGCTTTCATCTGGATAAATTGTAAAAGAATTTCTAAGTATGAGAAAGGAGTATACCCATGGATAAAGTAAGAATCGCCGTCATCGGCAACGGCATCATCGGAGAATCCCACATCAGCGGATATCAGAGTATTCCCGAAGCCGAAGTCGTTGCCATCTGCGACATCAACGAAGAACGCCTGAACTACATCGGTGATAAGTACGGCATCAAACGCCGCTTCACACACATCGGCAAACTTCTCGAAGAGCCGGACATCGACGCCGTGGACGTCTGCCTGCACAACAACATGCACGCCCCCGTATCCATCGCCGTCATGCAGTCCGGACGCCACTGCTACTGCGAAAAGCCGATGGCAGGTTCGTTCTACGACGCACGCCGCATGTATCAGGTCATGCAGGAAACCGGTCAGAAGCTCCACATCCAGCTCGCATTCCTGTATACCCTTGAAACGAAGTGCGCGAAGAAGTTCATCGACGCGGGCGACCTCGGGCACATCTATCACATGCGTTCCTACGGCTTCCGCCGCCGCGGCAGACCGTTCGTCGACGGCTACGCGACCAAGGAATTCGTCAACACCAAGACCTCCGGCGGCGGTGCGCTGTTTGATATGGGCGTTTACCACATCTCGCAGCTGCTCTACCTGACCGGCATCCCGCAGCTCGAACGTGTCTGCGGACATACCTATGCGGAAGTTGCCATGGACGAAGGCAGACGTGCGATCAGCGGCTACAACGTCGAAGAACTCGGCGTAGGTCTTGCGACCTACAAAGGCGGACTGTCGATGGATATCCTCGAATCGTGGGCGATCCACGGCAAGCCGTTCCCGTCGTCGATCCTCTGCGGCTCCGAAGCCGGCATGTCCCTGAATCCGCTGACCATCCACTCGAGAAAATACAACATCGAAACCGACACGACCGTCGACCTCGGCGAAATGGACTATCTCGATCATACTGTCTACGCAGACGGCGCTCACTACGACAATTCCCAGCAGCACTGGGTACACGCCCTCCTCGGAAAATGCGAGCTCCTCCCGACCGCCAAAATCGCCCTTGAAACCCAGCGCCTCCAGGAAGGCATCTACTTCTCCGAACGTCTCGGCCGCGAAGTCACCGCCGACGAGATCGAAAATCTCTCCGAATCCAAGGCACTGGAAATCCCGAACCCCTCTTCAAAAACCTTCAAACGAATAAGAAAAACAAAGAAAGTGCAAATCTGAAGGAACAAAACGGCTGTACGTTTTACAGACATTTCATCACTTCAAATCTGCACTTTCTTTGTCTCTTCTTATAGATTGAAGTTTTTTGAAAAGGGTTCGGGAAAACCTTTTTTTTAAAAAAGGTTTTCCCGAGAACCCCCATTTTATAAACTGATTAACTCCCACAGGCCGGTCGGCTGGTTGCAGCCGAGGCTGTGGAGGAGTTTCGACGCGATGCGGTCGAATTCGGTGTGTTCGACCAGGCGAAAGAGGGCGGCACAGACGTCGATGAGGTCGGTTTCTTCCGTTTTGTCCGCCATACAGCCGACGGCAAGGAAGCGAAGGAGAACATACACCGCGCAGAGGGCGATGAATTCCTCCATCAGTTTTTCCGGACGGTCCTGATACGGGAACTGCGAGAAAAACATGTGATTGACGATCATATGCTCGAAGAAGATCTCCCAATCCGGAAATGCCGCTTCAAAATGTTTCTTCGCGGATTCGTACTTTTTCAGCGCATCCTCCCCGGTTCCGAAGTATGCCAGTGCCGCTTCGCCGAGGTCACGGATGCTGTCGCTGCGTCCGTCCAGACGGTCGATCATTTTTTCAACGACCTCCAGACCGTGCAGGAGATGTTCCGCGTCGACCGCGCCGGTATCCATCGTGAGAGTCCCGCTCACACCGTTTTTCAGCAGATCCTCCACCTGAGCTGCGTCTTTTTTCCGCAGAGCGGCGTCCATGCGGTACACGCTGTCCCCGAGTTTCGCCAGACGGTGCGGCAGACTGCGGGAACGGTCCTGCATCACGCGGATGAAGAACAGACGGATCTCCGTTTCCCGTCCGAGCGTTTCGAAAACCGCCAGACGCTTTTCCGGACGCGGCATCCGAAGCGCGTACGGTTCCACTGCAAACGTCATCGGCTCTTTCCGACGGATCAGCAGCTCCAATACCGCCTCGCAGCTCCCGGCACACGAACATTCCAGCGACGGCTTCGTTCGGATCCCGCGCGGGTACAGGTCACAGACATCCGACAGTATCTCCGGTCCCAGTTCGGCGTGAAGACTGCACCGTCCGTCCGGCAGACGCAGGGCGCATTCGCCGTCCCAACGCATCGAAAACTGCGCGTATTCGTCTTCCGTGGGGCGGTCGACCATGTGCATGCTGCGGTCCAGCCGGTCCCGCAGTTCCGGACAGCAGTCCATCCCGAGAAGTGTAAAATAATTCTTCATGGTGATGGAAATCGGCCAGCCCTGACAGCAGGCGGAACGGCAGGCTCCCATTTTGCAGGAAAAGTGCTTGAAATAATCCGGTACCAGAAATTCGTGTGTCTCTCTCATATAATTTATGAATACTCCTTGCCGCATCGGACGGCGGCCGTCTCTGTCGACGTTAAACTTGTTTTTTGCGCGTATTATTATAGTGGATATACGGCAAAAATGCAAGAAAAAAATGGATAATTTGCATTATTATACATACACGAAATTTTTCTTTCTTCCGGTTTTGACTTTTGTTAAAAAATAACAAAAGCCCTTTTAATGTAAATATAAACTGGAAAAGGAATAAAAAAATCGCTTACAATTTACAGTAAGCGATTAGGAGATTACGGAATTCAATGGCTGAGATGCTGTTTTTCCCAGTCACGGTAGGACGCGTCAAAATCATAGACCATCCGCCACGCGGTCTCCGCCGTACCGTCTGCGGCAAAGCGGGTCAGGATGCTGGCGTACGGATCCTCTCTGCCGTGCAGGAAGGAGAAACCGCTTGTGTACCAGTAGTGCAGTTCGTACCGGACGCCGTCCTCGCAGAGGATCTCGATGATATCCTCGTAATCCTTTACGGGATAATTTTTCCCGACGGTGCACCGGTGCCCTCCGTACGTATTGATGCTCCGGAGCAGTTCCATCGCGGCATGATAGGAAACCGACATTCCCTCCGTCCGCACCGATGTCACGTCGGAAACATGGATCAGTTCCCGCTGAGGACGCGCAAGCAGAAGAACTCCTGCCACTGCGACGGTGCACAGGATCAAAAATTCAATGCGTATTTTCCACGATTTTCTCTTATCCATTTCACAATCTCTCCGAAACTGCGATTCCGCGTTATTTTATAATTTTAGTATATCATACATCCGTAAAAATTGCAAGCGATTTTTCACAAAACAATTCATATTCTGCGCCCGTGCATATCCGCATACAAACACAGAAAATTTCAAAGGACTGCGGCGCAGTCCTTTCATTTTTGCGTATATTGTGGTATAATAAATCAGAAATATTCACAAACATCCCGCGGGGGTATTTTATGAAAAACATCCGGCATCTCACCCTGCTCCACTCGAACGACCTCCACGGCGATTTTCTCGCGGAACCGGTCGACGACACCTTTGTCGGCGGCGTTTCCCTGCTCTCCGGCTACGTCAGCAGCGTACGCCGGACGGAACGCAACGTCCTTTACGCCGTCTGCGGTGACATGTTCCGCGGCTCCATCATCGACGCGGAATACAAAGGCATCTCGACCGTGGAAATGATGAATCTTCTCGCGCCCGACGTTGTGACGATCGGCAACCACGAGATCGACTATGGCATCGCGCACCTGCTGTTCATCGAAAAATGCGCGACATTCCCTGTCATCAACGCAAATCTTTACATCAAAATGAGCGGGCGGCGCCTGTTCACCCCCTGTCAGATCGCCGAAACCGACGGTATCCGCGTCCTGTTCATCGGACTCATCACGCCGGACGTCATGGCACAGGCGAAGCAGGATACCCTGATCGGTTCGTTCATCGACACGGAGGAAGCTGTCCGCACGGTCGGGAAGATCTGCAACGCCTACCGTACCCTCGACATTGACTGTACCGTCCTGCTGACACACATCGGGATCGCGGAAGACCGTCGTCTCGCACAGATGCTCGACCCGGCGTGGGGCGTCGATATCATTCTCGGCGGACACTCGCATACGGTCATGGAACAACCGGTCGTTGAGAACGGCATCGTGATCGCACATGCCGGTTCAGGTACGGACAACGTCGGACGTTTTGATCTCGCCGTTGACACCGACCGGAACTGCATCGACTCGTATACGTGGCAGTTCGTACCGATCACAGAGGAAACCTGCGAACGCGACGTACAGCTCGAAAAGATCATCGATAAGTACCGTTCCATCACGGACGCAAAGTACCAGCGGCTCGTCGCACGGTTCAATCACGCGCTGACGCATCCCGAACGGAATCGGGAAACCGAACTCGGCAACCTGTTCGCGGACATTTTCCGTGAAAGTCTCGGTGTGGACGTAATGCTGCTCGGTTCGGGAAGCATCCGCGCGAACGCGCTCGGTCCGCTCGTCGAATACGGCGGCCTGCGTGAAACCTTCCCCTTCGACGACAGCATTTACATGTTCAAGGCAAGCGGTGCCCAGCTGCGGCACATGCTCCGGTTCATGCTGCGTGACGAAGCATTCTCGGGGCACACGGAATTCTACCAGGTCTCCGAAGGGATCCGCGCAGTATATTCCCGCACGGCGAAGGATTTTTCCGAGTTCAGCTTTAACGGAAAAACGGTCACCGACGATCAGATATTCACCGTCGGGATCCAGAGTTACCACTATTCCAATCTTAAAAAATTCCTCGACATCACCTACGCAGAACTGGAACAGCATCAGAAACCTCGCGTCGTGTCCACGTCCTGCCTCGACATCATCGACGAATATCTGTCGGGGCATCCGAAGGTAGACCGGGTTGTGGAAGGACGGATCACGGTCACCGATTAACTGCAGATCCATCCGATCAATCAGAAAATTCAATTGTTTAAATAAAGGAGAACATGTTTATGGGACTTATTCAGGCAGGTCTGAGCGCTCTCAGCACCACATTCGCCGACCAGTGGAAGGAGTTTTTCTACTGTGACGCACTCGACAACGACACCCTTATTGTAAAAGGTCAGAAGCGCACCTCCGCACGCTCTTCCAACACCAAGGGCAGCGACAACATCATTTCGAACGGTTCCGGCATCGCGGTAGCGGACGGACAGTGCATGATCATCGTGGAACAGGGCAAGGTCGTTGAATTCTGCGCCGAACCCGGTCAGTTCACCTGGGATTCCTCCACCGAACCTTCCCTTTTCGCCGGCTCGCTCGGCAGCAGCATCCTTGAAACATTCAAGCTGATCGGCAAGCGCTTCACCTACGGCGGCGACACCGGCAAGGATCAGCGCGTTTATTACTTCAACATCAAGGAAATCCTCGACAACAAGTTCGGTACGAAGACACCCATCGACTTCCGTGTAGTCGACTCCCGCATCGGATTTGACGTGGACGTTGCCCTCCGCTGCAACGGTGTCTACACCTTCCGTGTCGTTGACCCGCTGAAGCTGTATACCAAGGTTGCCGGAAACATCGCGCAGTCCTACAAGAAAGAGGAACTGAAGGATACGATGAAGGACGAATTCCTCAGTGCACTCGGCCCGGCTCTTGCCAGACTGTCCGCCCTGGAACTCCGTCCGAATCAGATCCCCGCGCACACCAACGAACTTGAAAAGTATCTGAACGAAGAGCTCTCCGCCGAATGGGGCGCACGCGGCATCGGCGACATCAAGGTCGCGCTGAATCCTCCGACGCTGACCGAAGAAGACAAGGAAATGCTCAAGGAAGCGCAGAAGACCGCGATGTACAGAGATCCGACGATGGCAGCAGCAACGCTCGTCGGTGCGCAGGCGGAAGCGATGAAGACCGCGGCAGGCAACGCAGGCGGCGCAGCCGTCGGCTTCATGGGCATGAACATGGCCAATCAGGCAGGCGCCATGAACGCGCAGTCTCTGTTCCAGATGGGACAGCAGCAGGCTCCCGCAGCCGCTCCGGAAGCTCCGGCTCCTGTCAAGGAAGGGGCATGGAAGTGCGCATGCGGCGCGGAAGCGACCGGCAAGTTCTGCCCCGAATGCGGCGCAAAGAAGCCCGAACCGAAACCGGCAGCAGGTGAATGGATCTGCGCATGCGGCGCGAAGAACACGGGCAAGTTCTGCCCCGAATGCGGCGCGAAGCGTCCGGAACCGAAGCCGGAAGGCTGGACCTGTTCCTGCGGTGCGGTCAACAAGGGCAAATTCTGTCCGGAATGCGGCGCAAAAAAGCCGGCGGAAGCAAGACTGTACAAGTGTGACAAGTGCGGCTGGGAACCGGACGATCCGGAAAATCCGCCGAAATTCTGCCCCGAATGCGGCGACCTGTTCGACGACGGGGATGTGAAATAAGAAATAATGTTTCTCGGGGAAACCTTTTTTAAGGAAAAAGGTTTCCCCGAACTCCTTTCAAAAACCTTTTCAAATATAAAAACAGAGGATGGTGAGTCCTCTGTTTTTCGTTCATATGATGGTTAGTGTGCTTTTTTCCATTCGGCAACCGCCTGTGCGACACGGTTGTAATCGTTCGACAGAATGACGTCGATGCCCATGTCGAGGAATTTCTTCGCTTCCTCCGGATCGTCCGACCAGAAGACGTTGCAGAAAATACCGTTTTCGTGCGCACGGTCGATCATTTCCTGATCGAAATACGGCTTAAAGAGCTGGATTTTCTTGCAGTCGTATCGTATCGCACGGTCAACCATATTTTCCGGATGACCGTCAAATCCGACAACACGGGTGATATCGGGCGCAAGTTCCTGTCCGAGACGGAGGATATTGTCATTTTCGCTCATGAAGTAGACGTACTTGCGGCAGTCGTACTTGTCGATGAGTGCGATGATCTTCTTCATCAGTTCCGGATCGTACGGCGCGTCCGCGGTGATATTCTTGATGTGGATGTTCATGATAACATGGCACGCGAACTTCTGCAGAACTTCTTCAAATCGAAGGACCGGCAGTCCCTTGTATGCCTCGCTGAACTTTCCGCCGAAGTCGAGACCGATCAGTTCATCGAAGGTATGTTCGTAGATCTTGCCGTGACCGTCGGAAACGCGGTCGAGAGTCGGGTCGTGAAGGGAAATCAGCTCGCCGTCCTTCGTATACCAGACGTCAAATTCGATTTCCTCCGCGCCCATCGCCACAGCCGCACCGAACGCGGGCATGCTGTTTTCGGGAGCGATGGTGGAAAAGCCGCGGTGTGCGCAAACGCGCGGGTACGGCATGATCCCGTCGTGCTGAACGATCGCGCTGCCGCCGGGACGGTACTGCCACGGATTGCGTCCGAATTCGATGTATTCGTAATGCGGCGCCGGCGGATTGCCGAATCCCGCGGGCTTGTAATATTTGTCCTTCGGGTCGATCTCCGCGACGCCAAGGCCGGTTTCGCTCTTCATGTTCACGAGAACGTCGCCCTTCGGGGTCACAATCATACTTGCGCCGCAGATATCGGGACTTCCGTCAAGGCTGACGGACGCGCGGAGGAGGTGTGCATTGCAGTTGTACGCACAGAAACGTCCCATAATTTCGAGCGCTTCGTGGGTATCGCTTCTCTGGAGCGAGCATCCGATGATGATGTCCACGTTCTGACGTGCGATATTCGCGAACGCTTCATAGAAATAGAAGTCGTAGCAGGTCAGAAAACCGTAGCGGATGCCGTCGATCTCGAGAACATACGGTTCGGAGAATTCACGGGTATAGGCGCTGTCGAGCTTGACGGTAAACAGTTCGGACGGCGGGAGGTGTTTTTTGTAGTAATGCCCGACAACCTCGCCGTTCCGATTGAACGCGTACGTCGTGTTGCGGTAGCCGGTTTCGGTTTCGTACAGGGCGTTGACGAACACAACGGCATTGCAGCGGCGCGCGGTCTCGGCGCAGGCGTCCAGAAGAACAGGCGCGTATTTCCTGTGATACATGAGGTTGTCCTCACGGGTTACGGCCGCACAGGGAACATCGCTGTATTCCGGCAGAACAATGATGTCCATGGACTTGTCACACTGGCGGAGATAGTCCAGTTTGCGCGCAAAATACTCTTCCGACAGGGAAAGATCCATCGAATACGGGGGCTGAATGACACAGGCTTTCATGGAAAATCCTTCTTTCTCATGGATTGGATGCTCCCATTATAGCAGAAAATCCCCTCTGTTTCAAGGGAAGAGAACGGATTTCGGGAAGACGAAAATTTTCTCTGAAAATTTTGTTTTTTCTCTATGCAAAACAGTCCGAAAGATTTATAATAGAATCAGTATAATCCGCAGGAGGTACTATCATGCGTAAAGATATTCGTTTGGGAATGCTTCCCGATCCGTTCCTTTTCCGGAACGGCAAGCGTGTCACGGACACGGAAGAGTGGCGTGCAAGACGTCAGGAAATACTGGAGGATGCCATCGGGCTTGAATTTGACGGGATGCCGCCGGCACCGGAGGTATTCCGTGTCGAACCGCTTGATCTCCACGGACGCGGTTCGACCTGCAGCTATCGCATCCATTGCGGCACAAAGGACAAGCCGTTCACCCTCTGTTTTATGGCGTACATCCCGAAAAAGGAGGGCCGCATGCCGGTTGTTCTCACCGGAGATGCGGTCTATCCGAAAAACTGTAATGACCGTGTGATCGCGGAAGCGAACCGCAGAGGGTTTGTCGTCGTCAAATTCAATCGTACCGAACTTGCGCCCGACTTTGCCGATCCTGATCGTACCTGTGGCATCAACGCACTGTGGCCCGATCTGAAATTTTCCGCGATTTCTGCGTGGGCATGGGGATATCACCGCGTTGTGGACGCTCTGATAACACTTGACTACGTTGACCCCGATCATATTGCTATCACCGGACATTCCCGAGGAGGAAAAACGGTTCTTCTGGCGGGCGCAACCGACGAACGGATCCGTTATACCAATCCGAACGGCAGCGGTACGCACGGTTGCGGTACATATCGTTTCTTCCAGCAGGAGGAGGATGGCATCTATCATGACAATCACAGCGAAACACTGGAATTCATGTTCCAGCACATATCGTACTGGATGGGTCAGGGACTGCGTAGTTATATCGGATGTGAAGAAACGCTTCCACACGATTCACACTTCATCAAATCCCTCGTCGCACCGCGCTGTTACCTTGAAACCAACGGTTACGGTGACATCTGGGCAAATCCGCGCGGCGCTTATCTGTCCTGGCAGGCGGCACGCGAGGTGTGGAAACTGTACGGTACAGAGGAAAAATGTGCGGTATGGTATCGTGAAGGCGGTCACGGCCACGGCTGGGACGATTTCAACGCACTTTTCGACTTTATGGAAGCCGATCTCCACGGGACTCCGTTGCCGGATACAATTTCACGTGTACCATATGATGATATGGAACCTTTGTATGACTATTCTTGTCCAGTAAATTAATATGATGTTGCAAAACGTCTCCGTCAAGGGGGAGTCTCCCTCGCCCGCAAGTCATCCCAAGGGACGCAGCAGGCTCCCGGCTTAGCAATGCTGCACAACCGCGGCATAGGTAATCGAAGGCAGTTGAGCAAAAGAAAAAACCTGTGACGAGATCCTACGGATATCATCACAGGTTTTTCAACTCCCCCAGCCTTACTCGAACCAACGATCACCGCACGAGGAACCTGACGGTTCCTCCGCAGGAATGCTCACGGCTAAGGTAACCTGACACTATACAGGAATCCCCCGCGGCATTCCTGCATAACCGCTGCTTAGGTGGCTC
>JAFQFS010000175.1 GCA_017398585.1 Clostridia bacterium | reverse complement strand
GGATTCTGTATTTTCCGACGCGTGTCCGCTTTTTTCGTAGCCCAGGGTTTCCTCCAGTTCGGCTTCCATGACCTGCTGGAGGACGTCGCTGAACAGGTCTTTCATGCTGTTGAGGATGTCGGTGGTGTTGGTGAAGTGCTGACTGTTGACGAAATCTCTCAGTAATTCTTTGCTTGCTTTTTCCATAAAAAATACTTCCTTTCAGGTTTTGCTCTTGCTTTGAGTTTTGTCTGATTGGAAGTATTTATTCAACTTTTACACAAAATTTTTCGCGGTCTCGCAAATCTTTCCACACAGCTACAAGATTTTCTATGCCAACTACACACAAACAGCCGGATTTTGCTCATTGCAAATTCTTTGTCTTTTGTATCTATCAGCCCACAAAATCCGCCTGTTCTGCTGCCACTTGAAATTGACTGTCTGGCGTGGGACAGCCCCTTTCCAGCAGTCATCACGCCACTCCGTGGCGGCGCAAAAGGTATAACACACTAGACTTTCCAAAGGAAAATCGTGTGCCAACAGGGATGCTTCTCGCCCCTATTGGAAACCCAGAGCCAAGGAGCTACGCCCCTCTGGACACCCCGTATATTTTCCTCGAAAATGGTACCCAAACTGTAAAAATTCAGTTTGACACCTTTCCTCGGAAAATATAAAACCGCTGTATTCTCCATCCTTGCGAGGATGAAAATTACAGCGGTTTTCTTATGCAAGAATGATTACATCATTCCCCGCGCAGCTTCCGTCTGATCTCTCGGAACTCTTCCGGCAGCTCATCCAATGCCATACTTCTCGGTACGTCAGTTGTTCCTTCTTTCTTTGCTGTCTCATAATACCACTGCTTGAATTCGAGGACTCTATGAATATAATTCAACTCCGCAATCTGCTTCTCCACGGATTCTTTCTGCTTTGTGATTAGGTCAAGCCGACCATTTATCGTGTCATCGCCTTTTATCGCCATAATGATAAACTCTTTGATATCCTTCAGCGGCATTCCCGTTTTCTTCAGACAGCCGATCACCTGAAGCCACTCGTAATCCGCATCCTTGAACACACGGATCCCGCCCTCGGAGCGTTCAACAAACGGAAGCAGTCCTTCTTTATCGTAAAAGCGAAGTGTGGACGGTGCCACTCCCAGCTTCTTTGCCATTTCACCGACGGTATATACCATATTTTCCTCCGGAAATTATAAACTTTCTGTGAAAAGTCTTGACTTAAAGTGCACTTTAACCTTTATAATAACATTATACATCCATAAGTGCTGTTTGTCAAGCGGCGGAACGGAGCAAAAATGTACAACCCACAACTGGATACTTTTACGGCGGTTGCTGAATTGGGCAGCTTTTCGAAAGCGGCGGAAAAACTATATATCACACCAACTGCGGTGATGAAGCAGATCAACGCGCTCGAATCCCATCTCGGCTTTGCGCTGTTTTTCCGGACAAATCACGGACTGTCTCTGACGGCTGCGGGCAGAAGTTTTCTTGAAGATACAAAATACATCCTCAACTATTCGGCGCGTGCCATTGAAAAAGCACGGAATATTGATGCAGCAGAGGGTGTCAGGCCCATCCGCATCGGCACGTCCATCATGACACCCGCAAAATTTCTGCTGGATATCTGGTCGCAGATACAGGCGGCGGATCCATCACTGAAAATCGAGCTGATTCCGTTCGATAACACGCCGGAAAATGCACGGGAAATTCTCAGCAATCTCGGCAAACACATCGATATGGTGGCAGGTATTTACGACAAGCCCCTGATCGAATACGCAGGCTGCCGCGTCGCGCATCTTGCCGACAAACGGATCGCACTTGCTTTTCCGCTGACCCATCCCCTTGCCGGTAAAGAGCGGATCACCACCGACGATATCCGCGGGCAGAGTGTGATGCTTGTGCGGACGAGCTGGCATGATTATGTGGATGGGCTGCGGCAGGACTTAACCCGAAATGGAGCACATATTGTGGATTTCGATTTCTACTCACTGAATGTGTTCAATGAAGCGGTCAAACAAAACCTGCCGATCATGGTGATTGACGGCTGGGAAAACATCCATCCGCTGATGAAAATTATCCCCATCGAATGGCAGCACAGCATTCCGTTCGGCATTATGTACGGCAAGGAGCCGTCCAGACAGGTAGCATCCTTCATCAAAATCATTCAGCATATCACAAAATGAGTGCAAACGCTTCGGAATTATCCGAGGCGTTTTTCTTGTATAAACTTTTGGTTCAAGCGATGAACTAACGTGAGATTCCGTTTATGCGGCTTGACTGGTATAATTATAATGACAAATCATAATTTCTCCGGAGGTAAAAAATATGGAATATGTAACCCTTCACAATGGCGTAAAAATGCCCATTCTCGGCTACGGTGTGTATCAGGTACGAAAGGACGAATGCGAACGGTGTGTGCTTGACGCTCTGAAGGTCGGCTATCGCTCCATCGACACGGCACAGAGCTATTTCAACGAGGAAGAAGTCGGAAGTGCGCTTGTAAAGAGCGGCATCCCGCGCGAGGAAATCTTCCTCACCACCAAGGTCTGGATCGAGCATTACGGCTACGAGGAATGCAAAAAGTCCGTGCTGGAATCCATGCTCAAGCTGCAGACGAACTATCTCGACCTCTGCCTGCTCCATCAGCCCTTCAGCGATGTTTACGGTGCCTATCGCGCGCTGGAGGATCTGTATGCGGAAGGCGTGATCCGTGCTATCGGCATCTCCAACTTCTACACCGACCGCATGATCGACATTGCCAACTTCGCCCGCATCAAGCCGATGGTCAACCAGATCGAGGTGCATCCGCATCATCAGCAGACTGAAAATCTCACCTGGCACGAAAAGTACGGCGTGCAGGTGGAAGCATGGGCACCGTTCGGTGAAGGACGCGGCGGTATGTTTGAGCTGTCCGAGCTGAAGAAAATCGGTGCAAAGTACGGCAAAACGCCTGCGCAGGTCATGCTCCGCTGGCACATTCAGCGCGGCGTTGTGGTGATTCCCAAGTCCACGCATATTGAGCGCATGGAAGAAAACTTCAACATCTTCGATTTTGCGCTGACAGAAGAAGATATGGCAATCATCGCGGGGCTTGACAAAAAGCAGTCCTCTTTCTTCTCCCACACCGATCCGGGCATGGTGGAATGGTTCTGCAGGATGGTGGAAGAACGTAAAAAGCAGCATGACAGCTCTAAAGAAAAGAAGAATTGGTAAAAAGTTATACTGAACGGATAAGGAGAATTTCATCATGAAAGTTATGCTTGTAAACGGAAGTCCTCATAAGGAAGGCAACACCAATGCGGCACTCAAGGAAATCGCGGCAACTCTCGAAAAAGAAGGAATCGAATCGGAAATCTTCTGGGGGGGCAATGCTCCCATTTCTGGCTGTCAGGCCTGCTTCGGATGCGGAAGAGCGCACAAATGTGTCATCGACGACTGTGTGAATGAATTCCTCGACAAAGCCGCCGATGCGGACGGATTCATTTTCGGATCCCCCGTTCACTGGGGCGGTGCATCCGGTGCGCTGATCTCCTTCATGGACCGTATTTTCTACGCCGATCTCGTCGGAAACGGCAATCGCTTTTATCTCAAACCGGCAGCAGCAGTCTCCACCGCAAGACGTGCCGGAACCACTGCCACATGGGATCAGCTCAACAAATATTTCGGTCTGATGCAGATGCCCATCGTGACCTCACAGTATTGGAACCTCGTTCACGGCGGCTTCGGCGGTCATGTGGAAGGCGACGCGGAAGGACTGCAGACCATGCGGACACTGGCGCGGAACATGGCATTCATGCTGAAATGCAAAAAGGTTGCTCTGGAAAACGGCGTACCCATGCCCGAACGGGAACAAGGCATTTTCACAAATTTCATCCGGTAAAGAGAGGAATCTGCAATGAGTAAAAACGTATTGATTTTATCCGGCAGTCCCAGAAAGAACGGCAACTCCGATATCCTCTGCGATGAGTTTGCAAGAGGGGCGGCGGAAGCAGGAAATAATGTCGAAAAAATCCGCGTTGCCGAAAAGAACATCGGCTTCTGCCGTGCCTGTTATGCCTGCCGCGGTACCGGTGTATGTGCCATCAAGGATGATATGGCAGAGGTTCTGCAGAAGAGGATTGAGGCGGATGTACTTGTTCTGGCAAGTCCCGTGTATTTCTACTCCATTGATGCACAGCTGAAAGCACTCATTGACAGAACTGTGGCACGCTGGCTTGATGTGAAGAATAAGGAATTCTATTACATCGTCACCGCGGCAGACAGCGGAAAAGAAGCCGCTGAAACCACACTTGCCTGCTTCCGCGGATATGCAGACTGCGTGGACGGTGCCATCGAAAAAGGTGTAATTTACGGCATGGGCGTGTATGAAAAAGGCAAGGTGAACGATACAAAAGCAATGAAAGAAGCTTATGAGATGGGCAGGACGGTATGAAGCCGCTGCGCATCCTGAAAATCTCCGTTAACATCCTCATGTATGTGCTGTTTCTGCTGCTGATGGGACAGCACCTTGCGTCGGATGCACTGCACGAATGACTCGGCGTGGGGCTGTTTGTCTGCTTCATCGTGCACAATCTGCTGAACTTCAAGTGGTACAAGGTACTGTTCAAAGGCAGATATACTGTACAGCGGAGTCTGCAGACTGCGATCAATTTTCTTCTGCTGATCAGCTTTCTCGGCTGTATGCTGTCCGCGCTGATGATCTCCGGCGTGGTATTTCAGGATTTCCGCATCCCCGGGATGATGATGTTTGGTCGTAAGCTGCACATGGCAAGCTCCGCATGGTGCTTCGTGCTGATGAGCCTGCACCTCGGACTTCACATCCGCCCACCGAAACAAAAAGCGGCGAAAATCGCCTTTTATACCGGAATGAGTAATCTTTTTGAAATTCTGCAGCGGGAGTTCATCTACCTGTGGTACTATTTTGATCTCCAACTGCGGCAGATTTTTCCGTACTGGGTGCTCGGTATGGTGCTCGGATCGCTGATTTCGGTCTTTGCGAAGGAACGCATCCATAATCTGTTCGCCGGAATGAAGGACAAGCGGTGGGGACTGTTTGGCATTGTCCCTGCCTGTATCCTCGGCATTCTCTCCCCGCTGTGTATGTACGGAACGATTCCGCTTGCCGCATCGTTTTCCGAAAAAGGGATGCGGCAGGACTGGCTTGCCTCGTTTATGATGGCGTCCATCCTGCTCAATCCGCAGCTTATCATGTACAGTACCGCGCTTGGGACGGAACTTGTGCTGATCCGCGTGATCACCTGCTTTCTGTGCGGAATTGCCGCAGGACTTTGTGTTCACTTTTTCTATCGCGGACGTGACTTTTTCAATTTCAGCGGTTTTTCCGCACCGAAGAATAAGGATACCGATCCGAATCTGCTTTTGCGTTTTCTGAAAAACCTCTGGCGCAACATCAAGGCAACGGGACTGTACTTCCTGCTTGGTATTCTGCTGTCCGCGCTGTTTCAGCGGTACGTTCCCGCCGATGCCTTTGCCGGCCTGTTCGGTAAAAACGAAGGATTCGGTGTACTGATGGCGGCAACCATCGGTGTTCCGCTGTACGTCTGCGGCGGCGGTACGATTCCTCTGCTTCAGCAATGGCTCTGGGACGGGATGAGCGTCGGTGCGGCGACTTCCTTTATGATTACCGGTCCGTCCACCAAGATTACAAATTTAGGTGCGCTGAAAATTGTTCTCGGTGCAAAACGATTCTTCCTGTATCTTGCGTTTGTCATCGTATTCTCGCTGGTATGCGGATGGATCGTCAATATTTTCTGATAATAAGGAGCGTATACAGCCTATGATAAAACGTATTTTTGCACTTATGACTGCCTGTGTTCTGCTGTTTGCCTGTGCCGGATGTTCCGGTGACAGCGGAAGTACCGCCGAACATGAGCAGCAGGTCAATCCGACGGCGGAAGGGACCGCAGACGACCCGTCCGCTGAACCGGAAGAGGATATTTCCTATGGGAATGTACTGATCGTATATTTCTCCAACTCCGGCAATACCCATGCGCTTACCGAAATGATCACGGCGGAATTCGCGGCGGAAACGCTTCGCCTCATCCCTGCCGAACCTTACGAATGGGCAACCCTGTTCGACCGTGCGCAGGACGAGCTGAACGACGGCATCCGTCCGGAACTGACCGGTCTGCCCGAAGCGGATGTGATCGCACAGTATGACACCATTCTGCTCGGCTTCCCGATCTGGTGGTATGACCTGCCCATGCCCGTATGGACATTCCTTGAAGCCTACGATCTTTCGGGCAAGACAATCATCCCGTATTTCACGCACAACGGCAGTTCAAACGGTGCCGCAAGTCTCGATACCATTGAGACACTTTGTCCGGATTCCACGGTCATGAGTGACGATGCGCTGTCCCTGTGGGGAGACCGTGTTGCGGATTCCGCAGACGAAGTGAAGGAATGGCTGAACGGTCTGGGGCTGACAAAATGATGAAACGAATCGCTGCGGCTGTCGTATGTCTGATGATATGCGGCAGTCTGCTGTCTTCCTGCAGGAACGAAGATATGTCCGTCCGTACAATGACTTCCGGCACGGAAATTCCAGCGGCTGATCTCACGGATCCGGGTTCTCCCGTGATTCCGGAGGAACTGAAGGAAATTCCGGAGGAATATTACTCCGCCGCAGAGGACCAGGGAACGCTGACCGAGCTGTTCTATGACACATGGGAATCCACAACTTACGCCAAGAAAACCAAAAAGCTGACCAAGCGTGCCATCGTTTATCTGCCTTACGGTTACGACGAGAGCAAGGAATACAACACCTTCTACTATATGCACGGCGGCTGGGGCAACGAGATCACGCAGATGGGTACTCCCGAGCGTCCGTCGGGATTCAAAAACGTGATCGACCACGCCATTCAGAATGGCGAGATCGAGCCGATGATCGTGGTCTGTCCCACCTACAACAACGAAAATCCCGACGACAGCGCAAACTACACTCTTGCGTTCTATACGCTGACCGCCAATTATCACAATGAGCTTGTGAATGACCTCATCCCCGCCGTGGACAGCACCTATTCCACCATCCCCGACCGGGATCACAGAGCCTTCGGCGGCTTTTCCATGGGCTCGGTCACTACGTGGTACACCTTCGTCAACTGCCTTGACCAGTTTCGTTATTTTATCCCATCCAGCGGTGCGATGGATTACCAAGGCGACGATGTGGATGCGGCTGTTACCGCGTCGGGACACGCTCCCGAAGACTTCTTCATCTTTGCATGCACGGGAACAGATGACTTTGAGTACCGCAACTTCACAAATCAGATCGAAGGAATGCTCGCTCAGCCAAGCGGAAACTTTGTGGAGGGGAAAAACCTTGTGTTTTATGTAAAAGAAGGTTATTCTCACAGCGGTATTGCTGCTACGGAATATACCTATAACGGACTTCTTTCCATTTGGAGCAAAGGTAACGATGTACCGAACACAAGCAATCCTTATACTTCTGACTCTAAAATATCCGATGTAGTGAACGACTCCGTATTCGGTGACTACGGAAGATTGATCTTTCCCGTAGACGAGGGCTATTACAGCGGTGAAACCCTTGCTGACCTTCGCCTTACATGGTACTCGAATCTCGACGTAAATAAGACTGTGGAGATCGTCAATTATATGAAAAGTCAAGCGCAAAACGGAAATGCAATCTTCTATGACATCTACACCGATGCAGAAAAATCCACCGATCCAGACAAAGCGGATACGGGCTTGTTCTTCTTCAAGGGGGACAAAGATGCGCCCTTTGCCGTATGTAATGCAGGCGGCGGTTTTGCCTGCGTTGGTGCGATGCACGATAGCTTTCCACACGCACTGGAGCTTTCAAAGAAGGGGTACAACGCATTTGCTTTGATCTACCGTCCCGGAGCGCAAACCGCCTGTGAGGACTTGGCAAGAGCCATCAGCTTTATTTTTGAGAATGCAGATAAACTCGGTGTCAGCACTGACTGCTATTCTGTCTGGGGCGGTTCGGCAGGTGCACGAATGGCGGCATATCTCGGTACATACGGACCGGCAGGCTTTGGCGGCGACGATTTACCAAAACCGGGAACTGTTATCATGCAGTATACGGAACACAGCGAATACAGCGAGGAAGATCCCCCAACCTATGTTTGTGTCGGCAAGAGCGATGGTATTGCAAATTGGCGGACCATGCAACGGAGGATTGACACAATGGCTGCGCTCGGTATTTCCACTGAATTTCATGCCTACGACGGACTCGGACACGGCTTTGGTCTCGGTACAGGAACGGTTGCCGATGGGTGGCTTGATCTTGCTGTGAATTTTTGGGAAGAACAGATGAAATAATATTGAGCGTTAGAAAGAAAAAGTGCTGCCCATCGGTCTGATGACCGGTGGGCGGCATTACGTTAATCTATCAATCTATGTTCTGAATTGTCTTTGATGTACATTTCCAATTCGCCGCTGAATATCAACTGTGCATATTCAAGTGGTTTGTTGTAAATCAGCCAATCCAACTCCGACCGCTGATACATATTGTCGGCTACTTCGTTCTCAACGGCGATAGTATCAATCGCAATTATGCTTCCATCGGTGAATTTCAGTTCCACACAGCAGTTATCGAAGTTATATTCGCAAGATACAAGGCGTTTCATAGGGTTTTACCTCCATAATTTGATGTTATGGAAGTAATGTAAGCGTGGGTTTTGGTGTGGTATCTTTAAGTTTGGGAAACCCCGTTTTCCCATTTGGAAACCGCCTGCGGACTGACATTCAGCAGCTTCGCCACCTGTTCCTGCGTGAGGTGATCGCGTTTTCTCAGCTCGGCGATGTTTTTTCCGATCCGGTTTTCGTTTTGATTCATCCCGGTCTCTCCTTGTCGGTGTATTCAGAACTGCGCGCCTTCTGTAAATCCAGTATAGCATATCCCGCGGAGTTTGTCAAAAACCTGTCAGGCAACCGGCGACTCCGGTTTGTCAACCACCGGTAGAGAACGAAAGAAAAAGGACGGAGAATTTCCGTGAAAATTCTCCGTCCGGTTGAGGTTTTTATTTGTAGATCCGGTCTTCGAGGTGGATGTATTCCTCGCCGTTCACCGTCAGGCGGCGGTTGCCGTCGATGGATTCGCGGTATTCGTCGGAGTAGTTGCCGTTCATACACACGCTGACCCACGTTTCATACCAGCGGAGCAGGATGCACCGGTCGTCGCGGGTGATGAATTTTTCGGTGACATACCCGTTCAGCACCTCGATCACGCCGACCGCTTCCCGGACAGTGTCACCGATTTTTACGTCGTACACACCGGTTGTGTAGCGGAAAAACGGCTTTTCGAGGAGGAACGCCGCCGGTTTGTCCGACGATGCGTCGTAGTTCGCCGGACGTTCGCGGATCACGAGCGGATTGCCGCGCACCGGATCCTCCGCGTTCACGATCCTGTTGTAGCCTTCGTCGAGGAAGGTGTGCAGGACAAGCATGTCCTCGTAGGTGGTTTCGGACTCGGGAATGTAGTCGTCGCCGTACATGAAGCCGAGATAACGGAGATATTCGTCCGTCATCTGAACAAAGGACGTCTGCGCATTGCGGGTGTAGTAGTCCATTCTCGGGGAATACATGTCCTCGCAGACCTTGACGCCCTCCGCTCCGTGGATATTGCACAGGCGTTCCGCGCGGTAGTGGGAAACGAGCGTGAGCTTCTTCGCGGGATAGCGGTATGTCGCTTCGTACGAACGGTTTCCGACCTCCGGCACGATCACGCCGATGTCCTTCACTTCAAAGAACGGCGTGTCTTTTCTGGTGATGATGAGTTCCGGCAGTTCCGCGGAAAAACCGGCGGTGTAGTCGATGGCTTTTTCTTTCATGAGTGAACCTCTCTTTTCATACATGGTCCGTATATGGGGCGGACAGGCGGCGCGGAACCGTTCGCGCGCGTAATACAGACGGCTTTTGACCGTACCGACGGGGATCCCGAGCCGTTCGGCGATCTCTGCCTGCGGCAGTCCTTCGACGTAGTACAGGATGAGGAGCGTCCGCATGTCATCGGGCAGTGCATCGAGGATGTCACGTGAGATGCCGCCGCGCACACCCGTTTTTGCGGCGATCTCGCCGATCTGATCCAGCGATACAGTCACCGTCCGGTATTTCCGGCGGTAATACAGCCTGCATTCGTTTTTTGCGATGGTCAGCAGCCACGCCTTGAACGACGACGGATCCCGCAGGGAACCGAAGTTCCGGAACGCCGCGAGAAATGTGTTCTGCACCACGTCGTCCGCGTCCGCGGAACAGGGCATATGATAATGAATGTACCGCTCGACCGGCTCACGGTATCGTTCGAGAAGGGTTTCGAAATCCATAGTCCGCCTCCTTTCGTAAAAATCTGAAATCCGGATTCACCAATAAAGATGCCCCAAAACCCGAAAAGGTTCAGCAAAACAAAAAAATGCAGAAAAAATCTGCACCCAGCCTTGTCAATCCATTTGCCCAAAAAGGTTTTGGAGAGGGGGCGGGGAGAACCTTTTCCTCAAAAAGGTTCTCCCCGAAAAACTCAATTTTCTTCCTGATACACTCTGACCCAGTCGACGCGGACGCAGTCGGGGAGGGATTCGGGGACGATGGGCTTTGCCCAGGTGCCGAATTCGGTGGTGAGCTTGAGGTAGCCGGGCTCGGTGCAGATGCCCGGTTCGGATGTGCGCCAGGTTTCCTTTCCGTCGATGTAGAAGATGTACTCGTCTTTTGTCCACTGAAGGGCGTAGGTGTGCCAGCCGCCGTCGTAGAGACCGCAGTCCGGGATCACCTTCGAGATGCCCTTGTGGTGGTCACCGTAGCCATCCCAGTGAATTGCGTGGTTCACGCCGTTCCGCGCACGTTCGCCGGATTCCACGATGTCGATTTCCGCACCGGAGACCGCCGAACCGTCCACCTTGCCGACGCGTCCGCACATCATCCAGAATGCGCCCCAGAAACCGGTCGCTTCATGCCACTTCATACGGCATTCGAAATAGCCGTACGCCTGCGTGAATTTCCCGGCCGAACGGATTCCGCTCGAAACAGGCTTGCCGTTCTCGTCCAGCTTCGCCCAGAGGATCAGATTGCCGTCCTTTACCTCCGTCAGTTCATCTCTCCAGTACGCGCGCAGGTCCTGACGCGGCTGTTCCGGACACAGTTCCCATTTCGTCGTGTCGAGAGCGGTGCCATCAAAATTGTCCTCGAACGTGAGGACGTAGTTCTTTCCGCCGATCGTGATCTTGTCTGCCATAGATCTTCCTCCGTGTTCGTTTTTTCTTTCATTATACCGTATCTCCTCCGGTATTGCAAGATTTATGGCGGATTTCTCCAAAAAATCATTGACAATACCCGCTCGTTTTGCTAAAATGACCACAAGGACAACCGTCAGAAATTTTCTATCACATACAGGAGGTTTTTATGAAGTACAATGTCGTTTCCTCTGTGGAATTCACGTATCCGGATATCTGGGATTATCCGTCTTCCGCTCAGGTGATCGATACCTTTGCCGCACGCGGCAGCTATGCGACGTACCAGATCCTGCTCGGTGACCGTGCATCTGCGGACGTCTCCGTTTCTTTCGGTGAACTCCCTGCCGGAGTTGCCCCCGAAGTCTATACGCTGACTCCCGTGCAGGTCGAACGCAACCACGGTATCGCACCCGAACAGAGACAGCCGCATTATCCCGAACGTGTCGCGCCCTACTGGCTCTACGATTGCCTGCGCACCTTCGACGGAACGCTCGATCTCACCGACGGCGCCGGCGGTCTCTACGTTTCGCTGAAGGTCGACCGTGATGCGGAACCCGGCGACTACACGACCGTTATGACCGTTGACGGCACCGAAATCCCGCTGAATCTCAAAATTTACCGTGCCGTCCTGCCCGACGAAACCATGAAGATGATCGTCGGCTACAACGCGGGAACCTGCGCGAAGTACCACGGCGTTGCGCTGTATTCCGATGAATACTTTGCTCTTGAAGAACAGTACCTCGCAATGCTTCGCAGAATGCACCAGAACATGATGTACACCGGCGGCATCAAAAAGACCCTCGTCGGCGAAAACAAGTGGGAATTCGACTTCACCGACTTCGTTGCACAGGTCAAGCGTTACGAAAAAGCAGGCATGAAGTACTTCAACGCGCCGTCCGTCGGCTGGAGACAGAGCTGGAGCGCTTCCACCATTCTCGTCAACGGCAATATCCCGTCCATGTCCTATGAAGGCTACTGCTACCTCACCCAGTACCTCCCCGCTCTTCGCGATGTGCTGAAGGAAAACGGCTGGCTCGACCGCTTCGTCATGGGCGTTGCCGACGAGCCGAACGCGGCAAACTGTACCGAATTCCGCGCGCTCTGCGGCCTCATCCGCAAGATCGTTCCGGAAATCCGCCTCATCGACGCAATGTCCTACGGCAATCTCCACGGCGCGCTCGACATCTGGGTACCGCTGAACGCCGAATACGACAGGCACCGTGCGGAACTTGAATCCCTCCGTGCGGCAGGCGACGAGATCTGGCATTACGTCTGCTGCGGTCCGCGCGAACCCGGTTACATCAACCGCTTCATGGACTATCCGCTCCTCTCTACCCGTTATCTGCACTGGGGCAACTACAAGTACGACCTCACCGGATTCCTCCACTGGGCGGCGAACTGCTATCAGCCCGGTCAGGACCCGTTCGTGCAGAATTGCCCGGAACACCACAACACAGACTCGGTCTGCTACCTTCCGGCAGGCGACACGCATGTCATTTACCCCGGCCGCGGTGAACCGTGGATGTCGATCCGTCTGGAAGCGGAAAGAGAAAGCGCGGAAGAATACGAACTCCTCCGCGAACTCGCGAAGACGGACAAGGCGAAGGCGGACGAACTCTGCGAAAACGTTTTCCAGTCCTTCAAGGATGTCGAATACGATGTCGCGAAGTTCACCGCAAACAAGAAAGCTTTGCTTGAAGCACTGTCCTAAAATTCAGGCATAACAATAATTCTTCTATAGTATAAAGTTTTTTGAAAGGGGGGTCCGGCTCCGACCAGCGGAGCTGGTCGGGGGAAACTTTTTTTCAAAAAAGTTTCCCCCGAGAAAACACATCATCCATGAAAAAACTCCGTATCATGACCTACAACATCCAGCATGGACACGTTCATCTGGATAAATACATCGACCTCACGAAGGTCTGCGACGTCATCAGGGAATACGATCCCGACATCATCGGGCTGAACGAAGTCCGCGGGCGCGGCACGAACAAGGACTACACCGCGCAGGTCGAAACCATGGCGGCATATCTCGGCTATCACTGCTACTTCGGACGTTCCATCATGATCGGCGGGACAAACCCGTACGGCAACGCGATCCTGTCGAAGTATCCGATTGTTGAAGCGTCGGTTATCAAGATCCCGAATCCGGTCGATCCGTCCGCGTGCCGTCATTTTGAACCGCGTTCGCTCTGCCGCTGCGTGGTCGAAGTCCCCGCCGACGGCGAAGCGGGTACGTACGAAGGTCCCGTCGTGAACGTCGCGGTGTACTCCTCTCACTTCGGTCTGTCCGAAGCCGAACAGGAACACGCGGTTTCTACGGCGATCACGACTCTTTCGGCGGAAGCGCTGCCGTTCATCCTGATGGGTGACTTCAACATGCAGCCGGACAACAGGCTGATGCAGCCGCTGCACGCCGCATACAACAGCGTTGATCCGCTGCTCGGGGGAAAGATGAGCTTCCCGTCCGACAAGCCGTCGATCAAGATTGACTATATCTACACGTCGAAGAACGTGAACATTCTTGCGGCGGACATCCCGCAGGTCGTGGCAAGCGACCACTGTCCGATCTGGGCGGATATTGAGGTTGGATAAGAGAAAGAGAATCGGGGAAAAACTTTTTGGAAAAAGTTTTTCCCCGACTTACTGCGGTAAGTCGGGAGCCGATCCCCTTTTCAAAAACGTTTGGACTGGAAAGGGAATAAGGTCAGTCTGAGGTGAAGTCGATGTTCCAGTCGCCGTCGACGGTCAGTTTCAGCATATTGACATACATCAGGACTTCGTCGCCGAAGGTGAGCGGAAGTCCGATTTTTTTCCGGTCTCCCGCACCGTGGAACGGCATGGTATAGTACCATATCCGGCTTCCGGTGTCGGGATTTTTTTCGGACGTGTAGCTGCCCGTGTAAATATTTATGCGGTCGGACGCCTTGTCCGGCTCGTAATATGACGGGAAGAAGGAAACATCGGTTACGTTTTCCTCAAAATCCAGCCCGATCGGATTTCCGCGGCGGAATGCGAGTTCGTAGGTGTCCTGTTCGCTGATCCGGGTGGTCATTTCGTCGAACAGGATGCGGATGCCGTGACCGTCGAAGAAGACGCCGCCGTTCGGGAGATTTTCCGCCGGAACGGTTTCTGCGGGTTCGGGAATCCGGACGGTATAACCGCTGGCGTTGTTGAGATTGCGGAAGTCCACAATGATTTTGTCGATGGTGATTTCCGCAATCTCTGCCGTCAGAGGAGATTCCATGGTCAGAATGTTTTCGATTTTATATCCGGCGAGAGAAAACGGGTTGTCTGCTTCCGTACCGGGCGGCAGAAAGCTCTGTCCGCTTTGCCGGGTGACTTTGCGGATCGTTCCGTCTATATCGGTTACGGTGACATCGGGGACGGTGTACTGGATCAGTTCGGAGTTTTCTTTCCAGAACCGCATGTTTTCGCTTTCCGGTTCGAAAATCACGTCAAACGCCAGATGACAGCTTCCTTCCGCGAGAGGGAACACAACGGCTGTAATTCCGTCGCTGACCGGATAGCGGTAGTTTGCCCATGCGGTATCATTGACAGAGATCATAGAAAGTGTGCAGGCTTTGTCGTTCCAGTAAACCGGGTATTCGTTCGTTTCCGATGCGGGATCGATCGCGGCATAACCGGTGTAGACGGTGCCGATGTTGCGGTATCCGGCACAGGAAAGCGAATACGGAGTGTGATCTTTTCCGTACAGAATCATGGACGGCACAGCTTCGGGATCGCCGTAATACGCGTCCGGTACTTCCTGATCGGTCAGCACCGTCACTTCCCACATTTCCGTGTGTTCTTCGTCTTCCGCAGGAATCATGGACACGGCTTCAATCCGGTAGTTTTCCGTTTCAACGACACGGGCGAGGGTGAAAATTTCCTTTTCCGATTCTGCCGGTTCGGTGACGGTCACGACTCCCATGCCGGGGACAAACGTAAGATGTTCATACAGACGGACTCCCGCGCCCATCAGCACCAGTGCCGCGCAGAACAGTGCCGCGCAGACGGTGATCCGCTTCCGCAGCGGGATTTTTTTTGCCGTTTTCCGGGGTTCTGCCGCGCGCATTGCCGCGAGGGTACGCTCGTTCAGTTCGTCGGACGGGGCGGCGGTCAGGTCGGGGATGTCCGGGAGATTGAGTTTGTTCATTGTTCTTCCTCCTTTTCCGAAGGTTTCGTTTTCGGGAAATATTCCGTTAAATTCAGTGCTTTTGCCAGCGTACGTCTGGCGCGGGTCAGCCGGATCCGCAGGTTCGCCGGCGTCAGATCGAGCATCCGCGCCGCTTCCTCCGTGGAATATCCGCAGACCGCGCAGAGATACAGCGGCATCCGGTAGTTTTCCGGCAGGGCGAGCAGGGCATCCATGACCTCCGTCGTGCCGGATTCGTTCACGGGAACGGCGGCGGGCAGTTCGTCCCAGCGTTTGTTCCGGCGGATGAGGTCGGTACAGCGGTGGATCGCGCAGCGGATGAACCACGCGCGTTCGTGCTCCGAGCCGGATTCCAGTGCGGGCGGATGTTCCATCCAATGAAGGAACGTATTCTGATAGGCGTCGTCGGCGAGCGTCGGGTCGAACCCTGCCAGCTTCACCAGACAGACGCGGTAAACAACGGTGCCGTAGGTATCGAGAACGCGCTTTGCTTCGTCCATCGGCGCACCTCCTTTCTGTTGGGGGGATTCTCGGCTGAGACTTGCGGAGCAAGTCTCAGCCGAACACCCTCTTCAAAAATTTTTACACGAATGAGATAACAGAGTACAGTGCGGATTGAAAGAGAAAATTCGTTTGTTGTCCGGACATCTATAATACGCCGCAGAAAGCGGATTTGCAACAGGGCAGAAAAAAATATTATTTTTCTTTTCAGTATAAAGTTTTTTGAAAGGGGATCGGTCGAGACTTACAAAGTAAGTCTCAGAAACTTTTTTGAAAAAAAGTTTTCCCCGAGAAATCCTATTCCCCCGCACATACTTTCGTGCCGTCCCACATATGATGTACCATAAATCGGAAATGGGGTAGACAAAATGGCAGGAAAAACATATTATTCGTCCTACGGGACCGCAGCACCGGTGCTTGCTCCGACGGAATCACGGCAGTATGTGCCGGAGGGGGCGATAATGAAGAAAACCGTCCTCCGGAACCGCGCGGCGGTCGAGGAGGCGGCGAGACGCGGCACCACCGCCGAGGCGATGTGCGTCCTCTGCGACTGCACGACGATGCAGCTCACAGTCGAACTGCCCGACGGCATCCGCGGGATCATCCCGAGGGATGAGGCCGGATGGGCGCCGAACGGGGAGGTCAAGGACATCGCGATTATCACGCGGGTCGGGAAGCCCGTGCAGTTCAAGGTTACGGAGATCCGTGAAAACGAACGCGGGGAAGTGACGGCAATTCTCTCCCGCCGTGCGGCACAGCGGGAATGTTACGAGCAGTATATTTCGCGGCTCGTTCCGGGGGATGTGATCCCCGCGCGGGTGACGCATCTCGAACCGTTTGGGGCGTTCTGCGACATCGGCGGCGGGATCGTGTCCCTGCTGACGGTCGACCGCGTATCGGTTTCTCGGATCTCGCATCCGTCCGACCGGTTCCGCTGCGGTGAGTTTATTCATGCGGTTGTGCAGTCGGTGGAAGAGGACGGGCGCATCTACCTCACCCACCGCGAGCTGCTCGGGACATGGGAGGAAAATGCCGCCGCATTTGCGCCCGGCCAGACGGTCACGGGGATTGTCCGTTCCGTGGAGGAATACGGCGTGTTCGTGGAACTTGCGCCGAATCTCGCGGGGCTTGCGGAGTCGTTCGAGGGAGCATGTCCGGGCGACGCCTGTTCGGTCTATATCAAAAGCCTGATTCCCGAGCGGATGAAGATCAAGCTCGTGCTGATCGATACCTGCGGGAAGGCGGAGGTTGTCCCGTGCCGGTATTTTGTGGATCCGGACGAGGTGCGGCACATGGATCGCTGGCGGTATTCGCCCGTCGAATGCCTCAAAGTGGTGGAAACGGAGTTCTGACCGTTTTTTCGGGAAAATCATTTTACTTGGGGAAACCTTTTTTGAAAAAAAGGTTTCCCCAAACCCCATCCAAAAAACTTTAAACTGGATAAATTAACAAAGTTTGTGCAGGATTTTTGTTGGATTTACACCATACTTTGTTCGTTCGTTTGTTTGAAAGTTTTTGAAATGGGGGTGTGGGGGAAAAACTTTTTTTAAAAAGTTTTTCCCCCGCGAAAATTAAATTCCGCGCACGTTTTTTATCTTTGCCTTGACATCGGCGGAGGATTTTGTTATACTTGGTCAAATATTATTGCCAAGGAGACTCCACATGTACCCTCTTTTTGATTTTGACCGGGCGCCGGTGAAGTGTCACCCCGCTCCGAGACAGCTTGCCGTGGAACAGATGGAATTCTACGCGTTTGCCCATTTCACGGTGAACACGTTCACCGACAAGGAATGGGGCGACGGTACCGAACCGGAATCCGTGTTCAATCCGACTGCGTTTGATCCCGATCAGTGGATCGACGCGCTGAAGGCAGCCGGTGCGCGCGGGCTGATTCTGACCTGCAAGCACCACGACGGCTTCTGTCTGTGGCCGACCGCGACCACTCCGCACAGCGTGAAAAACAGCCCCTTCCGTGACGGACAGGGCGACATCGTCCGTGAAGTCAGCGACGCATGCCGCCGCGGCGGGCTGAAATTCGGTGTTTACCTCTCTCCGTGGGACAGAAACAGCCCCGTTTACGGACAGGGCGAAGCGTACGACGACTTCTTCTGCCGCCAGCTTACCGAACTCTGCACCGGTTACGGTGAATTGTTCTCCGTATGGTTCGACGGTGCCTGCGGCGAAGGCCCGAACGGCAAACGTCAGGTCTACGATTGGAACCGCTACTACGCCATTGTGCGTGAACTTCAGCCGAACGCATGCCTCTCCATCTGCGGGCCCGACATCCGCTGGTGCGGCAACGAATCCGGCGACACCAGACGGAGCGAATGGTCGGTTCTTCCGACCGGATTTGCGAAGCCGGAAGACGTCGCGGAAAACAGCCAGAAGGCGGACGATAAGAAGTTCCGTGAAAAGAAGCTCGACGCGACCGAGCACGACCTCGGCAGCCGTGCGTTCCTCGAAAACGCCACCGGATTTGCCTGGAGACCGTCCGAGACCGACACGTCCATCCGTCCGGGCTGGTTCTATCATGCTTCCGAAGACGAACGTGTCCGTTCTACGGAAACACTCATCGACATCTGGTACCGCACCGTTGGCGGCAACTCACTCCTGCTGCTGAACATTCCGCCGGACAGACGCGGTCTGTTTCATGAAGTTGACGTACAGCGGCTTCGTGAAATGGGCGACTATATCCGCAAGACCTTCGCGCACAACCTCGCGGAAAACGCCGTATTCACCGCTGACCTTGACGACGGCTACCATCCCGCGGAAAACCTTCGTGTCAACAGCTACGACGCGTACTACAAGCCGTTTGATGGCGACAACGCCGTTACGGTCACTGTGAAGCTCGACGGTATACACGACGTGACCCATGTGGTGATCAAGGAACATATTCCGATGAGCCAGCGCGTCGAATGCTATGCCATCGACGCAAAGCAGGCGGACGGCACGTACCGGGAGATCGCCGAAGGAACGACGATCGGTTATCAGAAGATCAACCGATTCGATCCCGTCGCGACCGACGAGATCCGTATCCGGATCAAGGATTCACGTATCTGCCCGATCCTGTCGTTTGTCGGTGTATATTGATTCCGGAAAACTGAATATCCTGCCCGAAAACGGGTACAATAATCCCACATCTTCCAGAAAAGTGTGGGATTTTTTTATGAAAAGTAAATTTTTCGGCGTACTGCAGCGGATCGGACGGAGCTTCATGCTGCCCATTGCGATCCTTCCCGTCGCGGGGCTTCTCCTCGGCATCGGCAGTTCGTTCACCAACCCGACCACCATTGAAACGTACAATCTGACCGGCATTCTCGGGGACGGCACGTTTCTCCATGGGCTTCTCGTGATCATGGCGAAGGTCGGCAGTGTGATTTTCGACAACCTTGCGCTGTTATTCGCCGTCGGTGTCGCCATCGGGATGGCAAAGGCGGAGAAGGAAGTCGCGGCGATTTCCGCGGTGATCGTGTATTTTGTCATGAACACCGCGATTTTTGCGCTGCTCGTTCTTTCTGGACAGGTCACGGACGGCGGCGAGGTCATCGGGGACGTCATCGAAGGGACGGTTGCCGTGGCGTGCGGCATTCCGACCCTGCAGATGGGTGTGTTCGGCGGGATCATCGTGGGGCTGGGCGTAGCGGCGCTGCACAACCGGTTTTACAAAATCCAGCTTCCGAATGCGCTGGCATTTTTCAGCGGTACGCGATTCGTCCCGATCATCTCGACGGTGGTGTATATGTTCATCGGGATTGTGCTGTACTTCGTATGGCCGTTTGCCCAGCGGGGGATCTATGCGCTCGGCGGACTTGTGACGGGCAGCGGCTACGTTGGGACGCTGATTTTCGGTCTGATCAAGCGGGCGCTCATTCCGTTCGGGCTGCATCATGTTTTCTATACGCCGTTCTGGCACACTGCGCTCGGCGGTACGGCGGAAGTTGCGGGTCAAATCATTGAAGGCGGTCAGAACATTTTCTTTGCGGAGCTGGCGAATTCCGGCGCGATCGCGAAATTCAGTTCCGATGCGACGAGGTACTTCTCGGGTGAATTCATCTTTATGATTTTCGGTCTGCCGGGAGCGGCGCTTGCGATGTACCAGTGTGCGAAGCCGGAAAAGAAAAAAGCGGCGGGCGGACTTCTTCTGTCGGCGGCACTGACGTGCATTCTGACAGGGATCACGGAACCCATCGAATTTTCGTTCCTGTTTGTGGCGCCGGCGCTGTTTGCGGTACAGGTGGTTCTCGCGGGCAGTGCGTACATGATTGCGCACATGCTCGATATCGCGGTCGGGCTGACGTTCTCGGGCGGGTTCCTTGACTTTTTTCTGTTCGGGATTTTACAGGGGAACGCGAAAACGAACTGGGTCCGCGTGATTCCGGTGGGGATTGTATATTTCCTGCTGTACTACTTCATTTTCCGCTGGCTCATCAAAAAATTCGACTTCAAGACACCCGGCCGCGAAGACGACGACACGGAAACGAAGCTCTATACCAAAGCGGATGTACAGGCGCGGAACAGCGGAAAAAAGTCCGCGAAAGCGGATCTCAGCGCGGCGATCGCGGCAGGTCTCGGCGGAAGGGACAACATCGCGGACGTGGACTGCTGTGCGACCCGTCTTCGCTGTACGGTAAAAAATCCGGATGCTGTGGATGACGCGGCTCTCAAGGCGACCGGTGCGGCAGGGGTGATCCGGAAAGGCAACGGGGTTCAGGTCGTTTACGGCCCTCAGGTTGCGGTCATCAAGTCGGATCTTCAGGATTATCTTGAAGGTGGGGGGAAGTAGAGTGGGTGCGGGGCGTTTGTTTTTGAGAGGAACCTTTTCGGAGGAAAGGTCCCCTGAAGACTTGCTTCGCAAGTCTTCTAAACTCACCCTCCAAACCTCTTAAATAAGGGGATTTTCGGTGGAGTACGGCTGAAATCGTTCGATCCGTAGCCATATAGTGATAAAAATTATGAGGAATAGGAGAGTGACTTCACAAAATGACATTTTGTTCAGCGCTCGGCACTTCCGTAACCTTGATTCAGTGCGTCCTTGTGGAATTCAGCTGCATATACTCTTACACCGCACTCCTTGGCATGCCGCCGTTCGTGCTTTGCGTTAGTCAAAACTTGACGTCAGCTGACAGAACTGACAGAAGCGAGGACGGCGACAGCCAAGCCGAGCGGGCAGTTGCTCTATTTTTCCCCGATCTCTTGACAAACGGAGCGAATTGTACTAAACTGAAAGCAGAAAAAATCTGTTTTTGGGAAGGTGAGGATATGAAGATTATCGATGCGCATAATCATCCGGATTTTCATGGGCATAATTTTGAGCGTATGATTGAGAATATGGACCGGAACGGCATCGCGCAGACATGGCTGCTTGCATGGGAGACACCGGAAGACGAATACGATCCGGCGACTAAGTTCTGCATGGCGCTTCCGATCGACGACTCGAACCCGAATTCGTTCCGGCTCTGCTGGGAGTATAAGCAGAAGGCACCCGACCGGTTTATTCTCGGTTATGCACCCGATCCGAGAAGGCCTGACGCTATCCAGCGGATGCGTGCCGCTATCGCGAACTATAACGTACAGATCTGCGGTGAAGTCAAACTGCGGATGATGTACGATAATCCCGACGCCATTGACCTGTTCCGCTTCTGCGGCGAGAACGGTCTGCCCGTCACACTCCATTTTGACAACGCGTCCGCGCAGCGTACGGGAAGGGAATTCCCGAGACGGTCGTGGTGGTACGGCGGTGACATCGATACTCTTGAGCGCGTGCTGCGGCTCTGCCCGGAGACGAAGTTCCTCGGTCATGCGCCCGGATTCTGGTGCCATATCTCAAACGATGACCTCGGCACAACGACCGCCTATCCGACCGGTCCCGTCGTTCCCGGCGGACGGATCGAACAGCTGCTGGAGAAGTACGACAATCTCTACTGCGATATGTCGGCGGGTTCCTGCCTGACCGCGGTTTCGCGCGACCCGGAATATACGAAAACGCTCATTTTCGCACATCCGGAGAAATTTGTTTTTGCAAGAGACTACTACGACAGCCGGATGTATCAATTTATCGAGAGCCTCGACCTGCCGGACGACATTCGTGAAAACATCTACCATGCCAACGCCGAACGGATCACTCCGCCGGTCAAGCAGGTGCGGATTGAGTAAAACAGGAGGGACATCATGCGGGATATTTTGCTTGTCATCGATATGCAGAACGATTTCATCGACGGTGCGCTCGGCACGCCCGAAGCGGTTGCTATCGTTGGAAACGTCGTACAGAAGGTGCGGGATTTCGCGGGGACGGTCGTGTTTACCCGGGACACGCACGAAGAAAACTACATGGACACGCAGGAGGGGAAGAATCTTCCTGTGCCGCACTGCGTCCGCGGCACGCACGGTTGGGAAATCTGCGATGAGCTTCTGCCGTATGTGCAGGGGGACGTGATTGACAAAGTGACGTTCGGTTCGTCGGAACTCGGCGGACTGCTGAAGGAGATGGACGAAGCGGATCCTGTCCGCAGCATCACGCTTGTCGGGCTGTGCACGGACATCTGTGTCATCTCGAACGCGATGATTTCGAAGGCGTTCCTGCCGGAGGTTCCGGTGACGGTGGATGCGGCCTGCTGTGCGGGCGTCACACCGGAGTCGCACCAAAACGCGCTGGCGGCGATGAAAATGTGTCAGATCACGATCGAAAACGAATAGACATGAGAAAAGGTCATCCGAAACGGATGGCCTTTCCGGTTTGGCAGAACCGATGATTTTTCCACAGGAAGTATTTTTTCAGCAGGCGTCTCCTCTGTTGAAAACTTTTCGGAAAATGTTGAAAATTCGAAATCTTCGGTCGAAGTTTCGTGGAATTCGGGTGGAGTTTGTTCGCTTTTGGCGGAGTATGCGGAAAGAGTGCTGTTTCCAACAATATTTCCAACAGTGGATGGGAAAATATCTGTGGTTTGCGGTAAGTTTTCAAAAGACTTTTCCACAGCCTGTGCAAAACTGAGAAGGGAAACACCCCTGCGGGGGAGAAGGAAGAAAAACGCCCATCGGGCGTTTTTCAATTAAAATGTCCCTGCGCGGGACGGGCGCCAAAGAGGCTTTCGCGCGAAGCCTCTTTGGAAACTCGCGCGCCAGAGGAGGGGAAGAGTCCCCTCCTCTGGACTCTTCCCCTCGGATATGGCGCTAACCGCGGGGGTAAAGGATAAAGTATATTTTGTAGCCGTAACTCTACCTTTGATTCCGCGGTTAGCCTATATCTGCGCAACCCTTGAACCGGTATGTGCGTGTCGAGGGTTGTCTCAACTATTCAACTGTAAGAACGAGAGGTGTCCAGAGGACACTTCCTCTGGTCGCGGAGATTCACAAGAGGCCCGCGATCGGGTCTCTTGTGCGCCCGTCCCGCGCAGGGACATAAAAATTGAAAAAAGCACCGTCAGGTGCTTTTTTCTTCCTTCCACCCCCGCAGGGGTGTCCAAAATTTCAAAGATTTCTTAAATCTTTACCGCCGCGCATTCGCCGAGAGCGCCTTCGGCGAGAACCTTTCCGTCGCTGCGGATAACCTTGTAGCCGTCCTTTTCAACATAAACGTCAAAAATACCGCCGTGCGCACGGATGCCGGTCATGTAGAGATGGTCGAGCGTCGCCGGGAGACTCGGTTTGATCGTGAAAGTGGACAGTCCGGTCGGGGTCATGTCGAGAATGCCTTCCGTGATGACCTTGCAGAACAGCGCGGATTCTCCGGACAGATGGCGCTTGCCGCCTTCCGGATATGCTTCTACCGCGTAGGGAACACGTTCCCCGAGGAGACGATTTGTCGCATAGGTCATGAGCAGTTCCGCACCCTTTTCCGTGTCGCCTGCCGCGAAAATGCCGCGCAGACCATACAGGGTCGAACGGTCCCAGATCGTCGGGCAGCCTTCCGCTGTCAGCATGCCTTCCGGCATCATCAGCCATTCGGAGGAGAGCGCCTTTACGGTTTCCGCCGCACGGTCGTAAATACCTACGCAGAGCGGCATGCAGATCCAGGAACGGAGGACTTCACATTCTGCGTAGTACTTGTAGGTGTCCATGCCGTGGATATTCGCGCCGAAGTAGGTTTCGATGGAGTCGCGCAGTCCCGCCGCGATTGCTTCGTATTCTGCTGCCTTTTCTTCGTTGCAGAAGGAACGTTCCAGAGATGCCGCGCAGAGATAACCGCTGTACGCCAGAGTGGAGGTGCAGAGGTTCGCTGTGCCGGTCGGGAAGCGTCCTTCCAGTTCGTCGCGGTCGGACGCCACAACGCCGCCCTCATTGATCTTGCGCTTGCAGTATTCCGCACACCATTCGATTGCCGGAAGAAGTTCTTCCGCGTAATCGGTGCGGCCGGTGGTCAGTGCGAAACGGGACGCGCCGTAGAGATACATCGCTGCGTCACCGCGGTCGCCGGCGCCGTTCCAGTAGTCCACGCCTTCCGCGATGACGGAGGACGGAATGGGTTCGTAACGGTTGCTCATGAAGGGCATGTACATGCGGTAGGCATTCATGGATGCTTCGAGCAGATCATCATCGCCGGTGTACGCGAAGTACGGACCTGCGTATTCGACCTGGTCGTTGCACCATGTCGCCGCGTAGTAGCTGAAGCCGCCCGGGCTGTGCATGAGACCGTACATGGTGTCGAACACGGATTCGCCCGCACGCAGCTTCGCGAAGCGGAACATGGTGTCGAGGGTCGCATTGCCGGTGTCAAGCTTCATCGGGGTGATGAGACGTTCGATGTTGCGGATGCGTGCGCGGTATTCGTCCGCCGGGCAGATGTTCACGGGAGCTTCGTTCGCAACGCGGCCACAGATGGTGATGTAATAGGTGTATTCCGCACCGGACTCAAGAACGGTATCCGCGAAATCGGTGAACACTTCGGTGATGTTGATACCCATCGGACCCATCTTCTGATCAACTTCGCCGCCGTATGTGGTCGCGGTCAGCTTGACCGGGGACGCGCCGTTATTCTTTACGGTTACAGCTTCGTAGGTCACGCGATATTTCGTGGAGGGGTAGCAGACATGGGTGACCGCGAGATCACCGGCGGTGCATTCGAGAATGAGGGTACCGTCGATTTCCACGCGGGTGAGGGTTTCCGCCGCCTTTTCGCCGTTCACGACGAGACGGGGCATGAAACTGTCCGGAATGTCGAGCTGATAGGACGCGTGGGTGTTGTTCGGACGGGTACGGAGGGTCGGGTAAACGGGATGATGCAGGAGGACGAAGCCTTCTTCGGTCATACCGTACTTGACGACGTCCGCGCAGCCGAAGCCCGCCATTTCGATGTCGTCGGTGTGGAGGTCGGTGACGAGCCATTCGATCGCGTTCCCGTCACGGGTGATGTTCCATCTCATAGTTTTGTTCTCCTTAAATTTATAGAATACGGGCTAATAGCTAAGAGTGAATAGTGAATAGCTGTTATGACCTTCCGTCAGCCGACAAACGATAAATTTACTCAGCTATTCACTCTTAGTTCTTAGCTCTTAGTTATATCAGATTCCCGCTCTGTCCCACAGAGCGCGGATTTCCTTCATGTAGCCTTCGTGGTCACGCAGAAACGCGAGACCGTGATCCGCTTCTTCGGACGTGAACAGTGCCGCACCGTCTCCGCAGGAACGGAAGTTTTCCTCGCTCATTTCGTATGGGACAAATCCGTCTTTTTTGCCGTGTGCGATCAGGATGGGGAGTCTGTTCTTTTTCAGGCAGTCTGCGGACGATACTTCATTGAGACTGTATCCCGCAAACAGCTTCACGAACAGGTTCGCTGTGTAGTAGATCGGAAACGGCGGAAGATTGAACCAGCGTTTCAGTGTGCGTTTGCAGATCGCTGCCGGGGTGGTGTAGCCGCAGTCGCAGACGAGCGCACGGACGTTGTCGGGATAGCCCAGCCCGCAGCCCATCATGATCGTTGCACCGCCCATCGACACACCGTCAAGGATGACCGGACGTTCCGGGAAACGGATCTTCACGTATTCGCACCACCGGACGAGATCGTGACGTTCAAGTACGCCGAAGCCGATGTACGTTCCTTCGCTCAGTCCCCCCGCGCGCTGGTCGATCAGCAGGCAGGAGAATCCTTCGTTCAGCAGAAGCTTCACGACGCACGAAAAGTCATAGATCGACCACGACCGGTAGCCGTGGACGAGGATATACTGCCCGCGGCAGGGTGTCTGTTCCGGTTCGAACAGACGTCCGCCGAGTTTCAGTCCGTCGTGCGAGGTGGTGTATACCGTTTCGTAGGGATACCGCTTGATCCAGTCGGCGCCGCGGTTCATTTTTTCGTAGTCTTCGCGGGAGAGGGTGTCGTTCGTGTCCCAGAGGGGGACGTCGGGATCCCAGTAGTCCGTTTTCTGCGGCCGCCGCGCGACGGCGAAACGGAACATACAGTATCCCGCGCCGAACGCCGCCAGTACCAGTGCGAGGAGGATCACAAGGGGAAAGGTAAGCACTTTTGTCATGACGTATTACCCGTTTGCCATCTTCAGCAGATCGTCTTCGGAAATGACTGCCACACCGAGTTCGGTTGCCTTTGTCAGCTTCGAACCCGCCGCTTCTCCGGCGACGACATAGGTCGTCTTTTTCGAAACGGAGCCGGATGCCTTGCCGCCGTGACGTTTGATGAGGTCGGTCGCCTCCGCACGGGTCATGGTCGTGAGTGTTCCGGTGAGGACGAAAGTCATTCCGGCGAATTTATCGTCGTTGTCGGAGGCGGCTGCGTCCGTTTCGGGGAGGGACATGACCACGCCGACGGCTTTCAGCTTGTCGATCAGTGTGCGCGTTTCGGGCAGGCGGAAGTAAGCGGCAATGGTTTCGCTCGTGACTTCGCCGATATCCTCGATCTCCGCGAGTTCCTCCGGCTTCGCGTCAAACAGTGCATCGACGGAGCGGACTTTTGCGATGACCGCTTCGGAGGCGGCCTCACCGGTGTGACGGATGCCGAGTGCCCACAGCAGTTTCGCGGGACCGCGGGATTTTGAAGTTTCGAGCGCGTTTTTCAGGTTTTCCGCTGACTTTTTGCCCATGCGCGGGAGTTCCGCGACCTTTTCGAAGTCGAGGGTATAAAGATCGGCGGCGTCGCGGATGAGTCCTTCGTCGATCAGAAGACGGACGAGGGATGGGCCGAGCCCGTCGATGTTCATCGCTCCGCGGGACGCAAAGTGGATGATGCGCCGTTCGAGCTGGGCGGGGCAGGCGGGATTTTCGCAGCGCAGAATGCCTTCCGCGACAGATGCATCTTCGTCGTCCGCCTTGTCCCGGATCAGCGTTTCGCCGCAGGACGGGCAGTGTTCGGGAAAACGGAAGACGGTCTCGCTGCCGTCGCGCTTTGCCGCTACGGACGAGAGGATCTCGGGGATGATGTCCCCTGCTTTCTGCACGATGACCGTGTCGCCGATACGGATGTCGCGGGCGCGGATGATGTCGATGTTGTGGAGTGTCGCACGGGAAACGGTCGTTCCGGCGAGCTGAACGGGTTCGAGGAGCGCGAGCGGAGTCAGCACACCGGTGCGTCCGACGTTAACCTCGATCGCGAGGAGTTTTGTTTCCTTCTGTTCAGGCGGATACTTGAACGCCGCCGCCCATTTCGGCGTACTCGGATTTTCTCCGAGGATTGTGCGCTGTCCGAGGACGTTGATTTTTACGACCGCGCCGTCGATGTCGTAGGGAAGACCAGAACGCAGTTCGCCGATCTCACGTACCGCTTCGACCACTTCGTCGGGTGTGCGGGCGAGCTTCTGGATGCGGATTGCGTGGAAGCCGAGGTCTGCGATGCGTCCGATGGTCTCCGCGTGGGTTTCGGGCGCGTGACCGTCCTCATAAAGGGAGCCGGTCTGGTAGTTGAAGACGAAAATGTCGAGTTTTGCTGCCGCACATTCCGCCGCGTCGAGACGGCGCAGCGAACCTGCCGCCGCGTTGCGCGGATTGGCGAAGGTCTTTTCCCCGGCGTCCTCTTTCGCCTGATTGAGTTCGTAGAAAACTTCACGGGGCATATAGACCTCACCGCGGACGCAGAGATCGAGCGGTTCCGGGAGCTGGTGCGGGATGCCCGCGATGGTGCGGATGTTTTCGGTGACGTTTTCGCCGACGGTGCCGTCCCCGCGGGTCGCACCGAGGGTCAGCGTGCCGCGTTCGTAGGTGAGAGACACGGACAGCCCGTCGATTTTCGGTTCGACGGAATAGACAATATCCTCTGCCGGGACGCCGTTTTCGAGAAGGGTATCGGTCGCCTTCTGCACGAAGGCGGACAGTTCGTCCTCGGAGAAAACGTCGGAAAGGCTGCCCATCTTCACGGGATGGGTGACTTTTTCGAATTTTTCGGATGCATGTCCGCCGACTTTGTGGGTCGGGGAAGACGGATCGTCGAGTTCGGGATATTTTGCTTCAAGCTGCCGCAGTTCCTCGAACATCGCGTCGTACTCGAAGTCGGAAATGTCGGGGGCGTCGTTGTCGTAGTAGAGCTTTGCCGCGCGTTCGATCTGACGGCGGAGGTCGGAAATACGGAGGGAAATTGATTCGATGTTTTCCATTATGATACCATCTTTATCCTAAATTATCTTTGATGATGCAGCCGCCCTGTTCATCCCAGACGATGCCCTGTTTTGTGCAGCCTTCGTGCATGACGTTCGACTGGGCGATGATGCAGTCGGAATTGCGGACGACGATGCCGTATGCGGGGCTTTTGGTACCGCCGCCGCCGTCGTTGACGCCCCATTTGAGGGTATTGCCGGTGACGGTGACGTTCACCGCGCGGGCGAGGTAGACGTGGGAACTTTCGTATTCGTATTTGAATTGTCCATCGGGACAGCGGTCCGGGCAGCCGCCGCGGTAGAAGATGTTGCCGGTGACGGTGGTGTCGCGGAAGGAACCACCGTCCTCTTCACCGAGCCAGAGAGCGGGACCGAAGGTACGGTCGAAGTAGTTGCCGGTGACGTTGACGTGGCTTCCGGCACTGAACTTGAAGCCGGCCTGTGAGTTCCACTCGACGCGGTTTCCGGTCGCGGTAACGGATGCGACGCAGGGACCGCCGAGGATGCCGGATTTTTTGTTTGCCGTGAACCAGTTGTCGATGAGGAAGCCGTCCCAGCCGTCGATGTAGAGACCGCAGCCGTCGTTGCGGTGGAGCATGGAGTGGCGGACGGAGAAGCACCAGATGTGTTCGAGGTGTACGCCGTTGCCGGTGAAGTTGCCGATGCGGCAGTCTTCGATGGTAGGGGTATCTTCTTCGGCGCCGCCGTTGTACTTATCCCAGTACAGGTAGACACCGTGGATGCCGGAGCCGAGTTTTGCACCGTCGATGGAGACTCCCATGACGGTTGCGCCGAACGCGCCGGTGATATCGAGCAGGCATTTTGCATTTTCATCGTTCAGACGGAGGGTGGAGAGACCGTCGGAGCGGAAGCTCCATGCGGATTTGCCTTCGAGGCGGGTATGGGCGCGCATTTTCAGTTCGCCGGTGAGGTAGATTCCCGGGGGAACGGTGACGCAGCCGGAGACTTCGCCCGCACGGTCGAGGGCGGTCTGGATGGCGGCGGTACAGTCGGTCTTGCCGTCGCCGACGGCACCGAAGGTGGTGATGTCAAAAACGTTCGTCATGGTTTTTCCTCCGTGGTGGATATTTGGTAGTTTTATTATACCATCGGGCGGACGGCAAATCAAGCAATCTCTTGGATTTAGAAGGAAGAAAAACGCCTTCAGGCGTTTTTCAATTTTTATGCCCCTACGCGGGGCGGCGCCAAAGAGACCCGGTCGCGGGTCTCTCTGGACTCTCAGCGACCAAGGGGGTTCCCCCTTGGATTCTCCTTGCGCTCGTTTAGCGGAACAATCAGGAAATAACTCGACACATACATACCGGTGTAAGGGTTGCGCAGATATAGGCTAACCGCGGAAAAAGCCCACCTTTCGGCTACAAAATTTACTTTATTTTTAGCCTCCGCGGTTAGCGCTACGTC
>JAFQFS010000017.1 GCA_017398585.1 Clostridia bacterium | reverse complement strand
GTACAACATTTTTAAGTAAACGGTACCCCCCGGACCCCACTCCAAAACCTTTTTAACCGACAGGACAGACAAAGCTGGGTGCAGATCGGGTGATTTGCAATTTCCTCGTTATCCTATTCCGTATAAAGTTTTTTGAAGGGGGGTCGGGGGAAACTTTTTTCCAAAAAAGTTTTCCCCGAGAAAATATCCTTTTTAATGAACAGTGAACATTGCTTCGCGGATAACTTCGCATACGGTCGGATGCGGGAATACGATCTTCTGGACGTCTTCCACTCTCTGGCATCTTGCAACCATTGCTGCCGCGCCGTAGATGATTTCGGATGCGTAGGAACCGATCATATGTACGCCGAGGATTTCGTGGTGCTGCTTGCCGTAAACGATCTTGACGAAACCGTCGCCGCCTTCGTTTTCAGCGAGATAACGTCCGCTGTAGCGCAGGCTGAGAGTGGTTTCTTCCGCATCGATGCCTGCCTTCTGGGCAGATTCGAGGGTTTCACCGACGGAAGCAACTTCCGGATTGGTGTAGATAACGGACGGGATGGAACGGTAGTCCACGCGGTCACGCTTTCCGAGCATGTTGTTGACAGCCGCTTCGCCTTCACGGTAACCGGTATGCGCGAGCATTACCTTGCCGTTGACGTCGCCTGCCGCCCATACGCCGGGAACGGAGGTTGCGCAGGTTTCATCGGTGACGATCGCACCGCGGTTCATCTGAACGCCGAGTTCTTCGAGACCGATGCCCTTGGTTCTTGCACGGCGGCCGGTGGATACGAGAACGAGGTCGCATTCGACCTTTTCGGTCTTGCCGTCCTTTTCGTATTCAACAACGCCCATCGTACCGGGCTTGCCGTTTACTGCGGAGACCTTTGCGCCGAGGATGAACTTGACACCCTTCTTCGCGTAGTTCTTTTCGAGATTGGAGGAAATTTCCTTTTCGGTGGGACCTGCGATCTTGTCGAGCATTTCGATAACGGTCACTTCGCAGCCTACGGAATTGAAGTAGGATGCCATTTCGAGACCGATAACGCCGCCGCCGATAACAACGAACTTCTTCGGCAGAGTGCGGAGATCGAGAATTTCGCGGTTGGTCACAACGAAACCGGCTTCGTACGCTTCGCGCAGACCGGGGATCGGAGGAACGATCGCTTCGGAACCGGTGCAGATGAGCAGCTTTGCCGCTTCGTAGGTCACGCCGGCACATTCAACCGCAAAACCGCCGGCAACCTTGCCGAGAATCTTCGCGGTACCGTTCGCAACGGTAACACCGGCACCCTTCATCTTCGCGCCGACGCCGGAAACAAGGGTCTTTACCACCTTGTCCTTGCGGTCAACGACTTTTGCGTGGTCGATCTTCGCGCCTTCCACAGTCACGCCGTACTTGTCGCCGTGGTTCGCGTAGTCGTAAATCTTAGCGGAGTAGAGCAGGGTCTTGGTCGGGATGCAGCCTTCGTTGAGGCAGACACCGCCGAGCGCACGTTCTTCACAAACGAGCGTCTTCAGACCGCCGTGAGCCGCACGTTCCGCCGCATTGTAACCGGCAGGACCGCCGCCCAGAATAATCAGATCAAATTTTGTTTCAGCCATGATGTACTCCAATTTATTTGGATTTTTTCGCGGGAAACCTTTTTTAAGGAAAAAGGTTTCCCGCACCCTTCCAAAAACCTTTTCAATCTATGGAACAGACAAGGTTGGGTGCAGATTTGAAGTTCAAACCGTCTGTGCAGATTACAGAATCATAAGTTCGAACAATCTGCACTCACTATGTCATCC
>JAFQFS010000174.1 GCA_017398585.1 Clostridia bacterium | reverse complement strand
TGCCGCCGTTCGTGCTTTGCGTTAGTTGAAACTGTATGTCAGCTGACAGAACTGACAGAAGCGAGGACGGCGACAGCCAAGCCGAGCGGGCAGTTGCTCAACGTAGAGAGATTGCTCTCCTTCGCACTATATCGAGGTTATCCCATACGGCGTGGGAAGTCATGGGTCTAAAAGACTTCCTCCGGAAGTCTTATGTGGCCCCTGACTTCCGTCTCCACCTTTCCTCAGAAATTGGATCGCTCCCATTTTGTCAGCTGGGACAGACTAAATGGCTACGCACAAACCCATCAAAAAATCCCAAAAAACAAAAAATCTGCACAGTCAAAATCACTGTAACAGATGAAAGAGGTTTGGAGGGGGTCCGGGGGAACCTTTCCTCTGAAAAGGTTCCCCCGGGAAAAAACTATATCCTGTGCTGACACAAAAACTCAGCAAACTTAATCACGGGCATCAGGGTAGCCACAGACAGGAGGGATGTCGAGCCGACCAGCTCAGCGGCGCAGCCGGGAGAGATGTGGTACATTTCGCCGAACATGGTAATGACGGCGGCGGTGGGCATGGCGGCCATGACGCAGCCGAAGACGACCATGTAGTCGGGGAGACCGACGAGCCAGAGAGCGGTCGTGACGGCAAGGGGCATGAGGATGAGGCGGGTAACGGAGGTGAGGTAGACGGAAGGGTTGGTGAGCATGGATTTCATGCCGCGGCGGCTCAGGTTGGCACCAGTGATGAGCATGGAGATCGGGGTGCAGAGGCTGGCGACGTAGCCGCTGAAGTCCGTGACGAATTCGGGCAGCTGCAGTCCGGAGAGAAAGATGACGATGCCGATTAGGGACGGGATCGTGCCGAAGTTCACGAGGGCTTTTTTCGGGGTGATTTTTATATCGTCACGGCCGCGCGCGAGGATCGCGAGTCCCCAGGTCCATGTGAAAATGTGGAAGCTCACGACGTAGAACGCGCCGTAGAACAGACCCGTTTCGCCGAAGATCGATTCGAGAATCGGGAACCCGATAAAGCCGCAGTTCGTGAACAGCATCCCGAATTCTGTCAGTTTGCGCTCATCAAAGCCGCGGATCGGCTTCGCGAGAAGATACGCGAGAATTGCCATGAAAATGTGGATCCCCGTGCCGAGTGCGAGGATCAACAGACCGCTTTTGATGTTTTCCGGTGTTGCTTCGATCCCGATCAGTGCGTTGATGATCAGAAACGGCTGACCCAGTTTGACGATCAGCGTGGACAGCTTCGCCGTGGACACTTCGTCCACGATCTTCAGTTTTCCTGTGATAATACCTGCCGCCAGCAGCAGCGCCAGCGTCGCGATCGTGGAGAGGAGAGAGGTGAATGACATGATATGATTTGTTGGGAAAGACTTTTTCAGAGAAAAGATTTCCCAACACCCCTTTCAGAAAACTTCAATCTGTATAGGAAGGTGGGAATTTGTGCGGATTTATTTTTTGAGATTTTCCGTTTCCGCTTCTTCGTCGTAGAAGTGCGCCGTGCGGCGGAGACGGGCTTCGCGCAGTTTGTTCTGATGGTGGCGGTGCTGCAGGAGGATTACCGGGATTGCGATCAGCTGAATCAGAATCGCGGATACGACCACAGCAATTATCGGATTTTTGAAGATCGAGAGAAGACTCCGGTGTTCGATCTCTTCTGTGATCTCCGTTTTGCATCGTATGCAGGATTTGATCACGTGAGTGCCGGTTTCTTCCTTTATATTATAGGTGTGTCCGAGCGCGGGTCGGGATTCCATGATTTTGTGATCGCAGATCCGGCATTCCGCGCGGTAGTACCCTTCACTTTCGCAGGACGGGAGAACGTCCATCATGACCGACAGATCGTGACCGGACGACGGGAGGATTTCTTCGCGGACGTAGCCGCAGACCGAACAGGTTTCCGAGATCCGTCCGTCCGTTTCGCAGTCCGCGGGAATTTCGGTGCGGTTTTCGTAGACGTGTTCGCAGGCGTGGAGGATCTCTTCCTTTTCCTCGCCGCAGGTGAGACAGGTGTATTTTACGTAGCCGTCTTCGTCGCCGTAAACGTCTTTGCGTTCGGTTTCGATGTAATCGTGCCCCGGTGCGGGTTTGGTTTCGGTGTACGAGTCGGTGCAGACGTGGCAGGTGTAGGTTGTGCCGCCGTCTTCCGTGCAGGTCGGCTCGGTATCGGAAGTGATTTCGTACTGATGCGGATCGCCCGGACGGACTTCGTCGATGGTGTCCCCGCAGTTTGTGCATTTCTGCAGATAGCGTCCATCGCGTCCGTGCGAAGCGGGCGTGTCTTCGATGACCTGATAGCTGTGTCCCTTTGCCTCAACGGTCACGGTCTGGGTGTGTACTTCGCAGGTGTAACCCTTACTGTTCAGGTTGTCCGAGATCTGGCAGATATATTCAATAAAGCCGTCCTCCGTGCAGGTTGCCGCCTTGCTTCCGGTCTGGCGCCAGTAGTGCGGCGTGTCGGATGCCCCGGCGAGGGAGGTCGTGCCGGTTTTCATGCCGCAGATGGTGCAGCGGTAGGACTGTGTCCCGGTGAGAGTACAGTTCGAGGGGTGGTCAACCGTCGGATAGGCCGGGAACTGGTGGGTATGTCCGGTATAGAAGTCGATGATTGCCTGCGCTTCCGCGTTGGCGATGGCGCGGAGGTTTTCGTCCTTGTCCATAAGTTCACGGTCATGTTCGTTGGAGAGGTAGGCGTGCTCGACGATGATGGACGGGATTCCGAACTTGGATGCCCAGGTATTGATGCTGAAGTAGTCGCTCGTCTGACCGAGATGGGAAGCGGCGGGCATATCCCACTGGAGGTCGGGGTTCCAGTAGTAAACGCCGAGAGAGTCGCCGGTATCCGCGCGGGTTTCGACCTTGCCGCGGGTGAGATCCACGGCACCGCTGATGGAGTCGAGGATTTTTCCGGCGAGGGTATAGGCACTGAATTGTTCGATTTTTGAGATAATGGCGAGATTTCCCTTTGCGGAGGCGGCGTCGCTGCTGTTGCAATGAAGGCTGATGAGGACGTCGGCATTGTTTTCGAGTGCGTAGAGCGCACGGGGGAGGAATTTGAGGTAGGTGTCGTCGTTGCGGGTAAGAATGACCTCAAAGTTTCCGTTGTTCCGCAGGACTTCGGCGACGTACTGGGTGAGGATGAGGTTATACTCTTTTTCGGTACGGATGCCGACGTCGGTACCACCGTCATAGCCGCCGTGACCGGCGTCGAGGACGATGACGATTTTCTCGGATGCGGCATGAGTCTGCACCGCGAACGTGGGAATAAAGGAGAGGAAAAGCGTTGTTATTATAATAAAGGAAGTGATTCTGCGCAAAACGGCGCGGTGTGATATCATTGCAGTTCTCCGGTGAAGTTTTAACAATTGTCATTATTATACGACAAAATGGGCGGAATTGCAATAGAAGAAGGAAGAAAAACGCCTGAAGGCGTTTTTCAAAATTAATGCCCCTGCGCGGGGCGGCGCAAGAGAGGACCGGTCGCGGTCCTCTCTTGACTCTCCACGACCAGAGGAAGTGTCCTCTGGACACCTCTCGTTCTTGCAGCTGAATAATCAAGAAATAACCCGACACGTTCATACGGTGTAAGGGTTGCGCAGATATAGGCTAACCGCAAAATAAATTTATGCTTACGGCGTGAAGCCGGACGAAAACTTCAGCCCCCCGCGGTTAGCGCTACGTCCGAGGGGAAGAGTCCAGAGGAGGGGATTCTTCCCCTCCTCTGGTCGCGGAGATTCACAAGAGGCCCGCGACCGGGTCTCTTGTGCGCCCGTCCCGCGTAGGGACATCAATTTTGAAAAACGCCCGCAGGGAGTTTTTCTTCCTTATATTCTTTGTGTTACAATATCTCTGTAACATTACCAATATTAAACTCTGCTTAATATTTCACTTATATTACACCTCATGGAAATCTCTTGAAATAAAAATTTGCATGAGGTATAATATCGGCGTAGGGTGAGGACGAAACGGCGTCCCGGAATCCCTAACTTTATTTACTTACTTTTATAAGGAGCACAGAAAAAAAGATGAAGAAAGTTCTTTCTCTTGTTCTTGCCCTCCTGATGACCGCTTCTTCTGCATCCGCAGTTCTCGCTGACGACGTCGCTATCGCTGATGAACCTGTTGCAGTTGAAGAAGTAGTTGAAGAAGTTGAAGCTGGTCAGTACGACAAGGCTATCGAATTCCTCGCTAACTACGGTATCTTCAAGGGTTACAATGCTGATGACACTGGTGCAGAAGACCTTATCCAGCGTTATCAGATGGCACTGTTCGTAGGTCGTATCGCTACCGGTTGGGTAGACGATGAACAGTGGGAAGACGGTCCGGAAAACTGGTCCGAATTCAACGACATCGACGTAGACCCCGTAAACAAGTATTACGGTGCTCTCTCCTTCGCTAACCAGAAGGGTATCATCGAAGGTTACGGCAATGGCAAGTTCGGTCCTACCGACTCCATCAAGTACCAGGATGCTCTTACCATGGTAGTACGTACTCTCGGTTACACCGGTCTCGATTGGCCCTGGGGTTACATCCAGAAGGCAGTTGAACTCGGCCTCACCGATGGTATCACTGGCGTTGCTTACACCGACGAACTCACTCGTGGTGAAGTAGCTCAGATCATCTACAATGCTCTCTTCGCAACCACCAAGAGCGGCACCACTCTCGGCCTCTCTTCCTTCGGTATCGAATTCGGTTGGGAAAAGATCGTTGTTACCGCTTCCGACCTCAACACCTTTGTTGCAGACAAGAAGGATGCAGCTAAGGCGCTGAAGGACGAAACCACTCCTTACTACAAGGATTCCAACAAGCCCGCTTCCGGCTTTGTTACCTTCCAGATTCTCAACGATGACGGTTCTCTCGCTGACGACGTTTACTACGTTCAGGCTTCCGAACTCGGTCTCGACGGTATCCATGACGACGAACTCGCAGTAGGCGAAGCTTACTATGTTCTCTTCGAAAAGGACGCTGACTCCGACCTCGCAAAGGTTGTTGCTTACGAATCCCTCAAGGTTGACACCCTCGTAAACGCTGGTAAGACCGACGACGACGGTGATGAACAGGATTACGAAATCCAGGAATTCCTCGGCGACTACGCTCTCGTTGAAAAGTACACCACCGGTGAATACCTCAACGTTACCAAGTCCACCAAGCCCGAAATCATGGTATTCGCTGCTAACGGCGGTATGACCGAAACCGTTATCAACGGCAACCTCGTTGCTATCGACTGGATCACCGGCGATATCCTCGTTCCCGTTGACGTTAACGAAGACGGTAAGATTTCCGACAAGGATATGGTAGATGATCAGTATGTATACGAAGTAGAATGGTACTACAATACCCTTCTTGAAAAGTATTACAACTATAAGTATGACAAGAAGTACGAAAACGTAATCGGTATCGACTGGATGTCTGATGCTGAATTCGAAAAAACCTACGAAAAGTACTTTGAAAAGGAAGACAAGGATGTTTATGGTTTCGCTAAGGCGATCACCTCCATCTCCACTTCCGCATACGCAACACTCGACCTCTATGATACCGACCTCAACGGCGTTGCTGACCGCGGTATCTACGAATCCTACAGAATCGGTTACTTCACCGAAGACAAGCACTCTGACTCCAAGTCCTACAAGATCTCTCCGCTCGACGCATTCGGTCTTGCTGAAGACGCTGCAAGCAAGGACGACTCTTACTCCGTAACTGGTATCGCTACTTTCAACGAAATCCAGGAAGGCATCAAGGACAAGGACGATGCTGACCGTGCATGGTTCGTTGAAGGCTATGAACCCGAAATCGCTTATGACGAAGACGGCGAAGCTACCGGCTACAAGGCTGGCTACGTAATTTACAACTACGACGCTGAAACCGGCGCTATCAAGGTTGTAAAGAACATCGCTGACGGTTCTGACGACGACACTTATGTTGCTACCGGCGTTCTCCGCGCTTACAACCTCAACAAGGGCACCATCACCATCGGTGACGAAACCTTTGATGTTGACAACTACAACGAACTCGAAGGCAACGCATTCAAGTACGTTACCAAGAAGTTCGTTACCAAGGCTTGCTACACCGCTAAGCTCCGTGACCTCTTCAACCAGTTCGTTCAGTACGTTGTTGTTGACGGCGAACTCGTAGAAGTTAAGGCAGTTGGCCAGACCAAGAGCGCAGTTATCGTTGTTGATTCCTACGCAGGTCTCTCCAGCGACGGCTACATCCTCGTTAAGGGTTACAAGACCTCTGACCTCGAATACGAAACCTTCCGTATCGCTTCTTACGATGGTTGGGAACAGGGTGACTACTACTACTGGCTCGACGACGATACCGCTAAGGAATCCTTCACCAAGGGCGCTATCTATGCAATCCGTTCCTACGATGAAACTGAAGACGTTTACAATGTAAACCTCGCAGGCGCATTCGACTGGGAAGAAGGCACCTACACTGTAACTGATGACGTTAACCTCTATGATGTTACCATCACGGCTGACGGTGACGGCTACATGGATTACAACGGCAAGTCCGTTAAGATGAAGTCTGATGACAAGTATGTTATCATCACCGAAATCACCGAAAAGAGACCCTATGCTTCCGTAATCGTATACGAAGGCAAGCTCAAGGACGGCTGGTATGTTAAGGGCGACAGAATCAACTCTGACGACAGAAATAACAAGACCTATGTATTCGTAAATGCTGAAACCAACATTTATGACACCTACAAGTCCGGTCTCGTTGTTCTCCTTGACGACACTTATCTCGAAGCAAGCTACAATGGCACCAATGATGAAGACTGGTACGCACTCGGTTCTTCCGAATTCGTAGTTGGCGTTGTAGACCTCTACACCGGTAACCTCGAAGCAGTTGCTGCCGGCACCAACATCAAGCTCCGCGAAGGTCATGTATATTACACTCAGAGCGGCGTTCTCACCGAAGACCTCGGCATGCTCGCTGTTTCCACCTTCGATATCGTTGACACCATCAAGGCTGCATATCTTGACAATGATACTTATGTAGCAAACACCATTGCTAACCTCGTTGCTGATGAAGATCTGTACATCTCCGACAAGGACGATGCTCACAAGATCGCAATCGAAAAGAAGCTCCTCGTTGGTAAGGTAAATGATGATTCCTACAACAAGTTCCGTGGCGATAAGGTTGACTCCGTATCTTACAGAGTAATCGAATTCAAGGACGGCGAAGTTGAAGACATCTACGCTATTGACAGAGATAAGATCGCTAAGCGCATCGAAAAGAACGATATGACCATCCTTCCTGGCTTCTATGTATATGATGTAGAAGGTTGTGACATCGTTATCTACCTCGTTGAATCCGACGCTATCATCACTGTTACCACCGAAGACCTCGAATGGTCCGACGAATTCAAGGTTGCTGACGTTGCTGACGACGCTGACGTTTACGGTAAGGTTGCATACACCACCACCACTGTAAATGGCAAGGTTACTCAGTTCCAGGTTGAAGGCGTTAAGTTCTTCTTCAAGGGCGACGCAGTTGCTGCTGACGCTATCCACTCCAAGATCGCTGAAAACGGCCTCGCATTCGGTCTCTCCGATGACCACTACGCTGAAAAGTATTCCGTAAACTATGCAACCTACAGCGACACCGACGCTGAATGGGTTGAAGACGCTCTCTACAGCTGCATCGTTGACGAAGAATACCTCACCGAAGCTGGCAAGGATTGCGATGACTGCGACCTCGTTAAGAGCATCTACATCGACTTCAACGAAGCTTGCGTAGTTGCAGTTGGTGACAATGTTAAGATCGACGTTGACATCGCTGGCGAAGACGAAGATACCGACTTCAGCCTCTTCGTAAACATCGACGGTTCTTGGGTTGTTGAAGACGACACCGCTAAGATCGAATACGCAGTAGAAGCTAACAACACTGAATTTGTTTCCTTCCCTGCATACGAAGTAATCGCTCACTAATTTCCTCATCTTTTAAGTACACCTTATAACTTAAAGATATAAACCCCTCCGGGCCGTTTACCGGAGGGGTTTTCCTTTGTTTTTGTCCGTTTTATGAACAATCTCGAACATTATTTTATCCCGATTGACAGTTTTTCCGGAGTATGATATAATTTAATCAGTATTAAAATATCACTCCCGTGTCAGGGGCAAGGAAGTTTAGATTGAGTTTTATTAAGGAAAACAAACTGTGGTGCGCGGTCATGGCGGTATGCCTGATTTTTCTGGCGGTTTACGCCGGATGGTACGTTACGCATCCCCGGCTGACGTTCGTTACAGGATGCGAGGAAGAAGTGGCTGTGCAGATCGTCCCGCGCGGAAAGAAGACCCTTCCTCCCCTCGACGGAGATATCGTGAACGAGGGCTACACCCTCGAAGGCTGGTACACCGAACCGGAGTTTGTCAACCGTTATTCCGGTGAAGAACTTTACGAAAACACAACTGTTTATGCCAACTGGGTGCCGGCCGTTTTTACGGTGAAATTTGACACTGAGCTGGGGCGAGTGACCGGCAAGCAGGTATATGCTGTCGAATACGGCAAGGTTCTGGAGGATGCTCCGACCGCGAAGCGCAGTGGACTGACCTTCGAAGGCTGGTACACTGAGCCGGAATGCCTCAACCGCTACGAACCCGGCAAGACGAAGATCTGTGAAAACATGACGTTATGGGCGAATTTCGCCACCCCGACGGAAGCGGTGGAAAATCTGAACGCGCCGGTGATCTACATCGATGCGAAGACGTCGAACATCCAGAGAGGTATTTACACCGACTGTACCGTCAACGTGGTCAGCGACAAGAACAGCTGGAACGAACGGAATCTCAATGCGCAGATCCGCGGGCGCGGCAACAGTACCTGGGCCTACTATGAAAAGAAGCCGTACCGTCTGAAATTTGAAAATAAGGTAGACCTGTTCGGCATGGGCAAGGCGAAGGACTGGATCCTTCTTGCAAACACGGTCGATATGTCGATGCTCCGTAACTTCACGGTATACAAAATGGCGCAGCAGTTCACCGGTCTGAAATACACGACGGACTGTCAGTTTGCGCATGTTTACATCAACGACGATTACCGCGGTCTGTTCCTGATCGTGGAACAGGTCGAGGCGGGGGAAAACCGCGTCGATATCGGGGACGGCACCGATGCGCTCGGCAATCCCGCGGCACCGGAAGACTGCGGGTTCCTCATGGAATGCGGCAACGGCGGTGCGAACGACGGACAGCGTGTCTTCTGGCCGAAGACGAAAAAGTCCATATCGACCGGCTCCGTGGTCATCAAGAGTCCGGATGCGGATGTGATTACGAACGATCAGGTGAAATACATCAACAATTACATGAACGATGTCGTCACGGCGATCGCAGACGACAAGTTTGACAAGCTCTGTGAGCTGGTAGACATCCAGTCGTTCGTGGATTCGTTCATTTGTACAGAATACATCCTCGCCGGCGACCAGGGATACGTGTTCTTTGCGTACAAGGAACCGGGCGGAAAACTGTTCCTCGGTCCGCTGTGGGACTATGACCAGTCCTCCGGCTGTTCTGAACACGGCGGCGCCAACTACAGGGGATGGGAAGCGGCTTCTCCGCATTCGTGGTACATCAAGCTGATCAAAAATGAACAGTTCCGCGCTCTTGTTGTTGAACGCTGGCTTGAAAAATACGAATACATCCACGGCATTCCGGAGATGCTGTACGAAACGGCGTCCTTCTATCAGGCGGACATTGACGCGAACTATACCCGCTGGGACGGCTTCCTCGGCTCCCGCCAGTGGCGCAGCCTTCCCGAAGTGGACAAACTGAAAACCTATCCGGAACACGTCGACTACTTCGTGAACTGGCTGAACAACCGCGTCGCGTGGATTGAAGAAGAACTTGGAATTAATGAATGAGGGGGAGAACGTTGGGGGAAACTTTTTTCAAAAGTTTCCCCCAAACCCTCTTCAAAACCTTTTGGACTGGAACAGAAACAGAGAAAGTGCAGACTTATTCTGCGTAAAATTTAAGCTGTACTTTGTTATTATAATAGATTGAAGTTTTTTGAAAGGGGTTCGGGGAAAACTTTTTTTCAAAAAAGTTTTCCCCGGGAAACATTATGTCAAATCATTTTCTCCCCGTTTTTCCTGAGGAAGTTCAGGGTCAGGTGGATTTTGTTTATGTGAACGGTGATGCGTATGTGGATCATCCGTCGTTCGGGGCGGCGATCATCAGCCGTGTGCTCGAGGATGCCGGATTTTCCGTGGCTATGCTCTGTCAGCCCGACTGGCGGACGCAGGACGACTTTAAAAAGTTCGGCAAGCCGCGGCTTGGGTTCCTGGTGTCGTCCGGGAACATTGACTCCATGGTCGCGCACTATACCGCCGCGAAAAAACGCCGCAGTGAGGACTACTACAGTCCCGGATGCAAAGCGGGACTCCGGCCCGATCGCGCCGTGATTGTGTACTGCAACAAGATCCGCGAGGCATACGGCGATATCCCGATCCTCATCGGCGGTCTGGAGGCTTCCCTGCGCCGGTTCGCACACTACGATTACTGGACAGATAAGGTGCGCCGGTCGGTTCTGATCGACAGCCGTGCCGATATCCTGATGTATGGCATGGGGGAACGGTCGGTTCTGCGTCTCGCGGAACTGCTCGACAAGGGCGTGCCCGTGAAGAAGATCCGCGACGTGCGCGGGACGGCGTATCTCGGCAAGCGCGGCGATGAGATCCATTTCCCCTGCGCCGGACGTCTCGGCGTGAAGCCTGAACAGGGTGAGGCGGACGGGTACGATTACGACGACCTGAAAATCGACAAAAAACTGTATGCCGACGCGTTCCGCGTGCAGTATATGAACAACGACGCCGTGAACGGCAAGGCGATCGTAGAATATTACGACGACCGTATGCTCGTCGTCAACCCGCCGCAGCCGCCGCTCGAACAGGAGGAGCTGGATAAGGTCTATGCTCTTCCCTTCGTGCGGACCTATCACCCGATGTACGAGGAAATGGGCGGCGTTCCGGCAATCTCGGAGGTACGTTTTTCCATTACGCACAACCGCGGCTGCTTCGGCGGATGCAATTTCTGCGCCCTTGCATTCCATCAGGGACGTGCTGTGCGCTCGAGAAGCATTGAATCCTGCGTGAAGGAAGCCGAACTCATCACGAAACTTGACGGATTCAAGGGTTACATCCACGACGTCGGCGGACCGACGGCGAATTTCCGCGGCCCGGCTTGTGACAAACAGCTCGAACACGGTGTCTGCTCGAACAAGCGCTGTCTGTTCCCGAAGCCGTGCCCGAATCTCAAGGCGGATCACAGCGAATACATCGAACTGCTGAAGCGCATTGAAGCCGTGCCGGGCATCAAGAAGGTATTCATCCGTTCGGGCATCCGCTTCGACTACATGATGGCGGACAGGTCCGACGCGTTTTTTAAAAAACTTGTGCGTGACCATGTCAGTGGTCAGCTCAAGGTTGCACCGGAACACTGTGCGCCGAACGTCCTTTCCCACATGGGCAAGCCGTCCGTAGAGGTGTACGATAAATTCCGCGAAAAATATATGCGGCTGTCGGAGGAATGCGGCAAGGAACAGTACCTTGTTCCCTACCTGATGTCGAGCCATCCCGGCAGTACCATGGATGATGCTGCGAGACTCGCGCTGTATACGAAAAAGATCGGTCTCGCGCCGGAACAGGTGCAGGACTACTACCCTACTCCCGGCACTGCGTCGACGGTTATGTATTACACGGGACTCGATCCGTTCACCGGAAAACCGGTGTATACGGCGACGGATTACCGTGAAAAGCAGCTTCAGCGCGCGCTGCTGCAGTGGAGAAAGCCGCAGAACCGTCCGATGATCTTTGAGGCGATGAAGTATTGCACGGAAGCGGGCAAGGCAGATCTGCGCGAACTGCTCGGCATGCCGCGCGACGGACGTGCGGACGATATGCCGAAGAAGAACAACGGTTACGGACATCCACATCCGCAGAAAGACAAAAACGAGGGGCATTCCCGTTCCGGACAGCAGAACAAGCTGAGATCCGCGCAGAAACCGCAGGAAAAACGTGCGGACAGCCGCAGAACTGACGGAAAAAATCACGCGAAATCGGATTATAAACGTCCGGATACGCGCAAAACGAATAACAAAAAGAAATAATTTGAACTATCCCCATTTGTTTTTTCAGCATAAAGTTTTTTGAAAGGGGTTCGGGGGAAACTTTTTTAAAAAAGTTTCCCCCGAAAAACACTATTTTATGAAAATCCTAATGGTCACCATGGCAATGAACATCGGTGGGGCGGAGACACATATTCTGGAACTGTGCCGGGAGCTGAACCGGATCGGGCACGATGTTACGCTCGCTTCGTTCGGCGGCGTCTACGCCGATGAGCTGATATCGCTTGGGGTGAAGCACGTCACGCTTCCCCTTCATACGAAGAATCCCGCATCGGTTATGACGTCCTACAACGGGCTGAAGCGGCTCATCCGCGACGGCGGGTTTGACCTCGTCCACGCACACGCAAGAATCCCTGCATTCATCTGCGGGCTGCTGCACGACCGGATGAAGTTCCGCTTTGTCACGACCGCGCATCTCAACTTCTCAATGAATGCTCTCTGGCGGAAGATCTCCCGCTGGGGCGAGCGCGTCATGGCGGTCTCCGACGACATTGCCGACTACCTCGTCGACGAGTACGGTTACCCGCGCGAGAAGATCTACCTCACCATCAACGGGATTGACACGGCGAAGTTCTCGCCCGACGTACCTTTTGATGACCTGCTTGCTTCCCACGGACTGAAAAAAGAGCGCAGACGGATCGTTTACATCAGCCGTCTTGATGCCGACCGCGCCGATCCCGCATACCGGCTCATCGAAATTGCACCGAAAATCGCTGAAAATTTTCCCGATACCGATATCCTCGTCGTTGGCGGCGGTACGGAATTCGAGACCCTCTGCGATATGGCGGACAAAGTGAACAAAGACACCGGATGCAATCTGGTCACTATGACGGGCGCGGTGTCGAACATCAATGAATATGCATCTGCGGCGGATGTGTTCGTCGGTGTATCACGCTCCGTTCTTGAGGCGATGTCGGCGGCGAAGCCCGTTATTGTCGCTGGTGGTCAGGGCGCGCTCGGTATTTTCGACGAAACGAAGGTCACCCCTGCCGTTGATACGAATTTCTGTTGCCGCGGGTTCGACCTCGCGGACGGCGAGACCCTGTACGGCTGGATCGCAGACTGCCTGAACCGTTCGCCGGAAGAACGGGCGGCTATGGGAGCGTTCAACCGTGCGTTTGTCATGGAACACTACACCGCGCACCGGATGGCGGCGGATTATGAGGAAATGTACCGCGCCGCACTGGCGGCCCCCGTACCCTTCAAGGGGAAAGCGGACGTCGTCGTCAGCGGTTACTACGGATTCGGCAACATGGGCGACGAGAGCCTGCTCGATGTGATCGCCGCGACACTGGCTGAGGAAATTCCGGATGTAAAGATTGCTGCGCTTACCCGTCACCCGAAAGCGGATGCCAAACGGACCGGTCTGCGGTGTGTATCGCGGTTCAGTCCGGCGGCGGTCGGAACCATACGCGGTGCGAAACTGCTTGTTTCCGGCGGCGGAAGCCTGCTGCAGGATTCCACGAGCCGCAGAAGTTTGAAATATTATGCGGGTGTACTCGGGATCGCCGAGGCGTTCGGCGTGAAATCGTATGTTTACGCGAACGGCATCGGACCGGTACGCGATAAGTCCAACCGGAAGCTGACCGCGAAGGTGGTCGACCGCGCGGCGGAAGTCTCCGTGCGCGATGCGGATTCCGCGGACGAGCTGCGCCGTATCGGCGTGACGCGGGAGAACATCCGCGTGACGGCGGACCCGGCGTTCCTCATCCGTCCGTACGATGAGCACCGGCTCGCGCGGACGATGGACCGGATCGGGGTAAAGGACGGCTTTTTCGCTGTGTCCCTGCGTCCTCCGGTGCAGAAAAATACGGATACATCCCTCATGCACGTGGCGGATGAAGTAGTCGACGCCTGCGTGAAGATCACGGAGGAATACGGACTTGTCCCGTTCGTGATTCCCATGCAGGGGGTGCAGGACGGCGAAATCTGCCGCTATTTTGCGGAGAAGTACAACGAACGGATGAAAAACAGCGGACGTGCTGCGGTGCTGTACACGCCCGAGAACGCACCGGAACTGATCGGCGTGCTGTCAAAAGCGGCGTTCGTGATCGGCATGCGCCTGCATTCGATCATCTTTGCGTCGTCAGCGGAAGTACCGGTGGTCGGATTGGAATACGACCCGAAGGTGTCGTCGATGATGAAGGCGCTCGGTCAGCCGTTTGTGGTGGATCTCGCACATTCGGCGGATATCGGCGGCGAAACGTACGGCTGCGTCTGCCGGATCATGGGAAACCGCGTCGAGATCGGACGGACACTGGCGGAACGTGCCGCGGAAATGCGCGAACGCTGCCGTGAGGATCTGAAGACCGCGCACGGTCTGGTGCGGGGACAGCGATAAAATATTCATCGGTCCGAAATTCTGCGGAAACTTTCCCTTCACTATACTTTCACAAACTCTTGACATCCGGTCGGAAAAGTAGTAAAATACATTTAAATATGTGGATTTTTACCCGTAAGGAAAGGAAAACATCGTGGAAATACTTTACGAAAATATTCTCCAGATGGATATCCGCTATGTGATCATGTGGATCATCGGCGGAATCCTCATTTACCTTGCGATCAAAAAGGACATGGAACCTACCCTGCTCCTCCCGATCGGTTTTGGTACGATTCTTGTAAACCTGCCGAATTCCGGCGCCATTGACCAGGTTCTCGCAAGCGGCGAAGTCGAACACGGTGCACTGACTACCCTGTTCAACGCCGGCATCTCGAACGAACTCTTCCCGCTGATCCTCTTCATCGGGATCGGCGCGATGATCGACTTCGGTCCCCTGCTTTCCAATCCGAAGCTCATGATCTTCGGTGCGGCGGCTCAGTTCGGTATCTTCTTTACCCTCTGCCTTGCGTCCATGTTTTTTGAAATCAACGACGCGGCATCCATCGCGATCATCGGTGCGGCCGACGGCCCGACGGCGATCGTTGTTGCAAACAAGCTCAATTCCAAGTACCTCGCTCCGATCATGGTTGCGGCGTACTCGTACATGGCACTCGTTCCGATCATTCAGCCCCCGGTCATCCGTCTCCTTACCACCAAGAAGGAACGTATGATCCGCATGGACTACACCGGCAAGCAGGTCTCCCAGACTACCAAGATCCTCTTCCCGATCGTGATCACGATCATCGCGGGTCTCGTTGCTCCGGCATCCGTTGCGCTCGTCGGCTTCCTGATGTTCGGTAACCTCATCCGTGAATGCGGTGTGCTGAACTCTCTCTCCGAGACCGCGCAGAAGGTTCTTGCAAACCTCATCACCATCTTCCTCGGCATTACCATCGCGTCCCAGATGAATGCGGAACAGTTCCTCAATTTCGAAACCATTCTCATTCTCTGCCTCGGTCTGTTCGCGTTCGTATTCGACACAGCGGGCGGCGTACTTTTCGCAAAGCTTCTCAACCTGTTCCTCAAGAAAAAGATCAACCCGATGATCGGTGCGGCAGGTATCTCCGCGTTCCCGATGTCCGGCCGTATCGTTCACAAGATGGGTCTGAAGGAAGACCCCCAGAACTTCCTCCTCATGCACTCCATCGGTGTTAATGTTTCCGGCCAGATCGCATCCGTTATCGCGGGCGGTCTGATCCTGAGCTTCTTCATGTGATAGGAGGTACTGATTATGAATCTTATGACATATCTCACGGTATTTCTGCCGGTATACCTCTCGTCCTTCTTCTCGAATTTTGAATTCCATCCCATGAGCTTCGTGGAAAACCTCAAGTACATGGGCACCGGTATGATCTGTATCTTCATCGTCATCGTGGCAATCGTTGCCGTGGTCGTTCTTCTCGAAAAGATTACGACCCGCGTGAAAAAGTCCGACGACGATTCCGCAGAATAATCAACAAAACTAAAAAACGGCAGAAATTTTGCCGTTTTTTGCTTATTTATCGTTTACAGGATGATCTCTATGAGAAAAAAACGTATTTCGCCAACAAAAATCATCGCGTGCGGCTTTCTCGGCGTGATTGCGGTCGGGACAATTCTTCTGATACTGCCGGTGTCCCACACCGGACGGACGCGGATCGGGTTTGTGGACGCGCTGTTCACGGCGGTGAGCGCGGTCTGCGTCACCGGGCTGAACACGCTTGACCCGGGCTGGGATTTCTCGACGTTCGGGCACGCTGTGATCGCGCTGCTGATTCAGGTCGGCGGGCTTGGGATCACGTCCCTCGGCGCCGGGCTGGTCGCGCTGCTCGGCGGCAAGCTGAACCAGCGGGAAAACAATCTGGTTCGCGAAGCGCTCAACTATCCGACGTTCAAGGACGTTCTGCCGCTGATCCGTGCGGTACTGGCGGTGACTTTTTCGACGGAACTGATCGGCGCGGTGCTGGCGTTCTTTACCTTTGTTCACGAATATCCATTTGGCGAGGCCGTCTGGGTTTCCGTGTTTCACTCGGTTGCGTCGTTCAATAACGCGGGTTTTGACATTTTCGGCGGCGGCGTGAGTCTCACCGGCTATGCGGACAACGGCTGGATGAACTTCACGACGACGTTCCTTGTGATCGCGGGCGGTTTCGGCTTCTTTGCGACGCGGGACATTTTCGATTATCTCCGTTCGTTGGTGCGGCTGTACCGTCTGAAAAAGGCGGGCGAAGTCAGCAAACGGAAGCTGTACGAGGAAAAGCCTCGGCTGACCCTGCACACGAAAGTGGTGCTGATGATGACGGCGGTACTCTACCTCGGCGGCGGCGTTCTGCTGAAGCTGACCGAAGGAGACAATATTACATGGATGGGTGCGCTGTTCTCGAGCATGACCGCGCGGACGGCGGGCTTCACGACGTTTGCGTTCACGGAATTCTCGATGGCGGGCGTGATCGTGATGTGCATCCTGATGTTCATCGGCGCCAACCCCGGCTCCACGGGCGGCGGTATGAAGACGACGACGATGTTTGTCCTCATCAAATCGCTGATTTCGACGGCAACGGGGAAGGAAGCCGTGGCGTTCGGGAAGAAAATCAAGGATGACGCGCTGCACAAGGCGTTTGTGATTATATCGCTCGGTCTGTGCTGGGTGATTTTCGCATCGTTCCTGCTGACGATGCTGGAACCGCAGCTTTCGCTGTCGGAGGTTCTGTTTGAAACTGTTTCGGCGGTCGCGACGGTCGGGCTGTCGATGGATGTGACTCCGACGCTCGGCACACTGTCGAAACTGATTATTATTGTTACGATGTACATCGGCCGTCTCGGTCCGCTCACAATCGCGACGATGTGGGTGACACCGCAGAAAGGTATATCCAGACCGGAAGAAGAAATTCCGATCGGGTGATGATGGATATATGGGGAAAACTTTTTTGAAAAAAAGTTTTCCCCAAACCCCTTTCAAAAAACTTTATACTATTGGGGATGACAGAGTAAGTGCAGATTTGCAGTAATTATAATTCTGTCCGCTGTACAGCCGGTTTGGTATTCCGGATCCGCACTGCACTTCGTCTGCCATATCCAGTATAAAAGTTTTTGAAGAGGGGTTTGGGGAGGGACTTTTTTCAAAAAGTCCCTCCCCAATGATAGATTGGAGAAAAAATATGGCAAAAAAGAATAAAAAATCGGATAAACTGTACGCGGTCATCGGACTGGGACGTTTCGGTTTTGCGCTGGCGGAAGAACTGGCGGCGAAGGGCTGCGACGTGATGGTCGTTGACCGCGACCGGAACCGGGTGGAAGCGGCGTCGGATTTCACGGACAACGCGTTTGTCGTGGACGAAATGACGCGCGAGAATCTGGAGGAGACGGGGATTGCGGAAGCAGACGTTGCGGTGATCTGCATCGGTGACAAGATCGATGTGAGCATCCTGACGACCCTGACGGTCCTGCGGCTGGGTGTACCGCAGGTGATTTCGAAGGCGTCGAGCGCGGAACAGGGCGAGGTGCTGAAGCTGCTCGGTGCGGAAGTGGTCTATCCCGAACGGGATATGGCACTGCGGCTCGCGGGAAAGCTGATTTCCCCGAACATTCTCGAGTACATTTCGCTGAGTGATGAAATCGACATCATGGAAATCAAACTGAGCGAAAAAGCGGAAGGGAAGACGGTTATCGAAATGAACCTCCGCAGCAGGTACGGACTGAACATCATCGCCAGACGGCGCGGTGACACCATTTCGACGGACATTCTGCCGAATATGGTTCTCCACGCCGACGACAGCATCACCGTCATCGGTAAGACGGATTCGATTCATAAGTTTGAGAAGGACTTGCAGTAAGGAGGATTTTTATGTTTGATATAGCTCCCGATAAGACGAAAATTCCCGGAAATCCGCGCAACAGCGAAGGTTCTTTTCTGCGCCTGAACGACGGGCGCATCGCATTTGCCTACAGCCGCTATTCCGGCGACAGCGCGGATGACCACGCTTACGCGGAAATCGCGTGCATTTTCTCCTCCGACGAAGGCGAAACGTTCGGGGACGAGCGCATCCTCGTCCGTCCGAGGCTTGAAGAGGAATACGACGAGACCAACTGCATGAGCGTGACGCTCATGCGTATGGCGAACGGGGACGTCGGGCTGTTCTACCTGCTCAAGCGGAACAACATTGTATCGGAATACCTGCTCCGCCGTTCCTCCGACGAAATGGAGACGTTCGGTGAGCCGGTACTCTGCGTAGCGTCCGACATGCCCGGATATTATGTGGTCAATAACGACCGCGTGATCCGGATGGCGTGCGGACGGCTCATCGTTCCGGCGGCACACCATCCGTCCGCGATGGGACATTACGGAAAGGTCACCTGCGACGGACGTGCGGAAGCGGCGTTCTACGCATCCGATGACGACGGGCGGACATGGAAGCGGATCTCCGCGATGCTCACGCTGCCGTCCGGTGCGTATTCCGGAACGGGTCTGCAGGAACCGGGGCTGATCGAACTGACGCCCGGCGTGCTTTACGCGTACTTCCGCACCGACCTCGGACGGCATTATGAGAGCGTGTCGGTGGACGGTGGGGTCTCGTGGACGCCGGTGCAGCCGTCGCGGTTTACGGGACCGGCGTCTCCGCTGCTCATCAAGCGGAACGAAGCCAGCGGAAAGCTGTACGCGGTGTGGAATCCGGTGCCGGAGTATTACGGCAGACCGAAGGCAAAGGTATGGACGGGCGGACGCAGTCCGCTGGTGATCGCGGAAGGCGAGTTCGGCGGATGCGGCATCCGCTGGGGCGCACCGCGCGTGATCGAGGACGATCCGGAGGCGGGGTTCTGTTATCCGGCGATGCTGTTTCTCAGTGAAAGGGAAGCGATGCTGTCGTACTGCGCGGGCGGCGCGGAGGACGGCGACGAAATGTGTCTGGTACGCACGCGGATCCGGAAGGTAAGTTTATAGGAATGTTTTTGTGGGGAGTACCTTTTTGGAAAAGGTACTCCCCACGCTCCTTCCCAAAAACTTTTGGACGGATAAAAAAATTTGGATTTTACGGAACTTTTTGCTGATCTGAAACGTCTAATAAGAAACGGGCGGGTTGTGTTAAAACATTGTAAATTTTGGCTGAAAAACCTACCAATTTGCCCTGTGATGTGATATTATAGCAATGAAGTACTGTACCTTTGTACGGGTGCGGAAAATTGAATTGGCTATTATTCAGAAAGTGAGGAAATAAAATGAAAAAGAAGTTTTTGCAGATTGTTTCGACGGTACTGGCTGTCGTGATGATTCTGCCGACGGCGGCTTTGGCAGCGGACTATACGATCAAAGTCGGTGAATCGAAAGATATATCAGTGGATATGGGAAGCACCTTCTCTACGATAAACTGGGAAAGTTCCGATACAGGGGTAGCGACTGTAGCGAAAAAACAGGACAATAGAAAAGCGACGGTTACCGGAGTCGCAGAAGGCGAAGCTACCATAACGGCAACTCGTGTTCAGAATGGTACTGCAGGGGACCCTCAGACTTTCACCTTTGAAGTGATTGACGATACTGCCAAGCCCGGTGAAAACGAAACTCCGATGGTACCCGTAGACCCGGAAGAACCGGAAACTCCGGATGAAAAGGATGATTTTGAAATCACCTGTGACGACGATCTTACAGTATATACGGACGGCGGCAAGACCATCCAGCTGAAGGTGGAAGGCTATGACGATGTAATGTGGGATTCCGACGATGATTCCGTTGCAAGTGTTTCCTCCAGCGGTGTGGTTACCGGTCATACTGCCGGCAAGTCCGTAACAATTTACGCATATTCCAAGGATAAGAATGATTCCTGTACGGTTCGGGTCGTAAAGCGGGAAGTGGAATCCATTTCCGTGAGCGGAACACCCAAGAAGGAATATACGGAAGGCGAATCGTTCAGCATGGGTTCCGCATCTGTGGTCGCCCATTATAACGATGGTACTTCCGAAACGGTTACCGGATACACCGTAAAGCCCTCCGGTATTCTTGCGCAGGAAGATACTTCCGTAACGATCACTTATGCAGGAAAAACCTGTGAGGTAACCGGCATCAAGGTTACGGCGGACAGCGTTACCGGCATCGAGATCGTTTCGCCCGCGAACGGTTCCAAGTATACCGTAGGGGATACCATTCAGAGATCGGACGTTTCCATCAAGGTAACGCGCAGCGGCGGCGACAAGTACACCATTTCCGCAGCGGATTACAGCGAGATTACCTTCTCTCCGAGTGGTGCGCTTACCGCGTCGGACAAGGCTCTGACGGTATCCTATTCCGGCAAGACCGCGTCCATCGCGATCTCGGTTGCTGAAAAGGTGACCAAGACCCTTACCGACGTTAAGGTATATACCGCGCCTACCAAGACGGTATACACCACCAACGAAAAACTGGATCTGACCGGTCTTGTTCTGGCGGTGAAATATTCCGACAGTACCAATAACCAGTATGTGACAAAAACATATTCTCAGAACTCCTCCAGGATCAGCGCAAATGTTGAGAAGTTCACCAGGGAAGGAACCCAGAATGTTACCGTAACCTATACCGATGAATTCGGTTCCGGTTCCGCAACCTTTGAAGTTACGGTCGGCACCTTTGTGGATGTTACCGGTTTTGCAAATACTACTGGCAACAAGGCGGTTCTTGACGAAGACGCAAAGGTCAAGATTGATGACGAACTCGACTGGGAAGACCTCTTCGAATCCGTAAGCTTCAAGTACAAGAATTCCTCCGGCACCACCAAGTACAAGGAAATCAAGGATGAAGACGATCTCGAAGACTGGCTCGGTGCGGGCGCGAAGATGTATGTGAATGTTTCCGGTAAGGATGGTTCTGACGCTGATACTGTAGAAGAAGACGATATCAAGAACGGTAAAGTTTCCCTCAAGCTGTATCTTGAATACGGCGGAAAAACCTACAGCCTCAGCTTCGATATGCCGATTTCCGGTGTAGCCTGCACCGTAACGATTTACCGCAGTGCTACCAGCTCCTCTGTGACCGGCGATTCCAAGGTGTTCGATGACCTCGAAGAAGCTCTGGAAAGTCTGGAAGACGAGGACGATATTATCGACGAATACAATGTTGGCAGCAGCTATGAGAAAAACTTTGCTGTAAAGATCAAGCTCGGGGAAGATCAGGATATTGAAGGCTTTGAATTCGCTCCCGATCACGAGCACAAGATTACGATCGACCTGAACGGTTGTGAACTTACGCTGGATTCCGAATGGATCGAGTACGACAGCAAAAACGAAGATATCGAGATCGTTATCACCAATACCAACGATGACGATCACGGAACTCTGGTTTACGACGACCTTGATGCGTCTCTCGTTGTGACCGACGGTTCCAATCTTAAGTTCACCGAAGGTGTAATCCCGATGGATTCCGACGCCGAATGCACCGTTTCCATCTATAAGAACGGCAATTCCACTTCTTCTTCCGCACTCCTCAAGACCAAGGTTTACGATTCGCTCAAGGAAGCCCTCGAAGATCTTGAGGATCATGATGATGCTCTGGACATCTTCGATATTGACGACGATTATGAAGACTCTTTCGTTGTCCGCATGAAGCTCGGCAAGGATCAGAACCTTACTACCTTCATCTTTGCTCCCGATTACGATACGACAGTATATATCGACCTCAACGGCTATACGCTCAAGCTTAAGTCCGAATGGATCGATTACGGTGACTGCGACGACCTCGTTGTGAAGATCAACAACACCAACAAGGACAAGAAGGCTACTCTTACTTATACCGACCTGTCGAACACTTCGCTTTCTCTTGCTTACACTGATTCTGCACTGACCTTCGAAGAAGACAAGATCCCCGGTATTTACAAGGTTGAAGTAGTTCCCGTGACCAACGGTAAGGTTACCGTGAACCCCAACAAGGATACGGTTGCTCACGGCGGTACCGTGACCTTTACCATTACTCCGAATGAAGGTTATGAAATTTCCTCCGTCAAGGACGGTACGAAGACCATCAGCGCTGCGGCTTCCGGCTACACGGTAAGCTCCAAGGGCGTTGGTACTTACAAGAAGGAAAACATCACTGCGGATGTGAAGCTGACGGTGACCTTCAAGAAGGGTACGGCATCCTCGTCCACTTCCTCTGCTGCGAACTGGACGAACCCCTTCACGGACATCTCCAAGAGCGCACAGTACTACAACGCAGTTGCGTTTGTATGCAGCGAAGGTCTCTTTAACGGTATGACCGCGACCAAGTTCGAGCCTACCACCACCATGACCCGTGCGATGTTCGTAACGGTTCTCGGTCGTCTTGCAGGCGTTGATGTTGCCAAGTTCTCCGGCACCAGCTTCACGGACGTTTCCAGAAGCGACCAGCAGATTTCCTGGGCAGCACCCTACATTGAATGGGCAGTTCAGAACGGCATCACCAACGGTACCGGCAACGGCAAGTTCAGCCCGAACGATCCGATTACTCATCAGCAGATGTACCTCTTCATGTACCGCTATGCGATGTTTATTGAAAACTATAACACTCCTCTCACCAACGCCAGCCTTTCCGGCATCCGCGATGCGGACGAAATCGCTGACTGGGCAGTGGAAGGTGTAAAGTTTGCAAGCCAGAACAGCATCCTCATCACCACCGGCGGTAAGCTTACTCCTACCGAAAACGCTCTCCGCTGCGAACTCGCGATGCTCCTCCACGGTTTCTGCACCAAGGTTCTGGATAAGAACGGTTAATCCTTACAGGACAATAAAAATCCCCGAAGATTTTCTTCGGGGATTTTTTTACCAAAACGCGGTGTTGTCGATGATGACGGTGTAGTAGGGGGAGTCGTTGACAACGTCTTTTTCGAGGAATTCGAAGTAGAGGGCACCGCCCGTCGGGTCAGCGCCGTCTCCGGCGCTCCGGCAGGCGTCCATGCACAGGCGGTATTCGCGTTCATAGTCGGGGATCGGATAGTCCTCCGCGGGCAGAAAGGCGTCCCAGGAGGCGATAACGGCGGCGGCAGTGTCCGGGTAGCGGTCGTCCTCCATGCGGTTGAGAACGACGGAGGCGATCCCTACACGGGCGGCATAGGAGATGTCGTGTTCGCTGCACTCCCGTGTCATCGACCGGGCGAGATATTCCGCGTCCTCTGGGAGGAGAAGAATGGGCATATTTTTTCTCCGTTCTGTTGGATTCAAAAGGAAAACGCCGTACGGTATGCGTATACGACGGCGTTTTGTGTTCTTATTGTGCGGAGAACGGCGGAAATTATTTATTCTTCGGACTGGGAATATTTTTTCGAAAGGCGGCGGAATCCGATGAAGCAATGCGTGATGATGGCGATATAAAGTCCGAACATGGCGTAGACCAGCCCGATGAGGATGCCTTCGAAGGCGGAGAAGTGCGTGATGCCGAGCCGGAAGATATTGACGGTGTTCGGCAGGACACAGCAGAGGAAAACCACAAGAAGGGGGATCATGCGCTTCGTGAAAATGCGGCGCATCATGTCTACCTTGGAGGCGTTGTCGCTGAAAATTTCGGTATCCGCTTCCGTTTCCGCGTCGGATGCCGCCTTGCGGAAGTAGCTGAATTCGTTCAGATCCTGCAGATAGTCCCAGCCGTAGTCCTCGAACATCCGGATGTATTCGCGCTTTTTGTCCGCCGTCTGCGGGTTGAAGTCGATGCGGTAGACGACGTCTTCCGGTTCGCAGGCTTCAAAATGATAGATGCCCGGCAGGGTGACGTGGGTGAATTTCCAGCCGTCGTTGTGCATTTCGCGGAGGAATTCTTCCTCTTTTTCGTAGTCGGGAAGCAGGAAATAATGAAATTCGCGTCGTGTGTCAGCCATGATATGTTTCTCCTATGCTGTTCTTGTAAAGTCGTTCGATTCGTTTCTGTTCGATGGTGAGGATCTCGCGTCCAAGCTCCGTGATGCGGTAGAGACGGCGTTTTTCTTCTTCGCGGACGAAAGCGATCAGTCCATCCTTTTCCATCTTGGACAGGGTTCCGTACATGGTACCGGGGCTGATCGTGATTTCGCCGCCGGTCATTTCGCTGACTTTTTTTCCAATATTGTAACCGTGCATCTCATCCTGCAGGCAGTACAGGATGTAGAATCCCGTTTCCGTCATCGGCACATAGATTCGTTTGAGTCGGTCTTCCATAGGTACTCCGTATATTTTGGTTCGATGTATTGTAGTTCTGTGCATCGAGGTTCGATGTATATATTATATCGCACTTCGATATATTTGTCAAGGGGTTAAAACAAAAAAATTCGTACGGTTTGCACCGTACGAACGTGAGAGATAAACGAATATATTCCGCTGAGGTAAAAAAGCTGCACCCACCTATCCCAATACCCAGATGGAAAGCTTTTGAAAAGGGGTTTGGGGAGAAACTTTTCCCGAAAAGTTTCTCCCCAATAAAATTCAATTATTTTTCTCTCTTCCCGGAGACCATCTTGACCAGGGCGAACATGGCGATGGCGTTGGGGATGACCATGAGCTGGTTGAACATGTCGGTGAGTTCCCAGACGAGGTCATTGGAGAGGACGGAGCCGAGGAAGATGAAGACGAGAGCGATGATGGAGTAAACGAGGTTGGACTTCTTGCCGAAGAGGTAGTTGATGTTTACACGGCCGAAGAGGTTCCAGCCGATAACGGTCGAGAAGGCGAAGAAGAACAGGCAGACTGCCACGAAGCCGTTGCCGAGACCGTTTCCGAAGATGCTGGAGAAGGCGAGCTGGGACATATTGGTCTTGGAAACGCCTTCCGGAATACCGGTCGTTGCCATATTGGCGAGAACGCCGTCACCGGCGTAGAGAGTAACGATAACGGTGAGAGCGGTCATGGTGAGGACGATGAAGGTGTCGATGAAGACGCCGATCATGGCAACAACACCCTGGTCGTGGGGAGTTTCGACGTTAGCAAGTGCATGTGCATGCGGGGTGGAACCCATACCTGCTTCGTTGGAGAAGAGACCGCGCTTTGCACCCTGGCTGATCGCGGTCTTGAGTGCGTAGCCGATGCCGCCGCCGATGATTGCCTGCGGAACGAACGCGTACTTGAAGATCATGCCGAACGCTGCGGGGAGATACTGGATGCGGCAGACGATGAGGATCAGACCGCCGAGGAGGTAGAGACATGCCATGAGGGGCACGACCTTTTCGGTGAAGGAAGCGATACGGTTAACGCCGCCGATGAAGATGAACGCGGAGATTGCCGCTACGAGGATACCGATGACCCAGGTAGGAACGCCGAACGCGGTGTTGCAGGCTTCTGCCATGGAGTTGGACTGAACCATTGCACCCATGAAGCCGAGAGCGAGAACGGCTGCTACAGCGAAGAAGGTGGAGAGGAACTTACCGAACTTGTTCGGGAACGCGTGCATGATGTAGTAAACGGGACCGCCGGACACAGTGCCGTCAGCGGATACCTTGCGGGTCTTCTGAGCGAGAACAGCTTCGGCGTAGATGGTAGCCATGCCGAAGAAAGCGATGATCCACATCCAGAAGATCGCGCCGGGACCGCCGACGAGGATCGCGCCGCAGGCACCGACGATATTACCGGTACCGACCTGTGCTGCAATTGCGGTGGTGAGAGCCTGGAAGGAGCTCATACCACCCTTGGCGGAGCCGCCGCGGAGGGAAATATTACCGAATACTTTGCGCATGCCTTCGCCGAAGCAGCGGACCTGCACGAAGCGGGTTTTAACCGAGTAGACGAGACCGATACCGATCAGAAGAATGATCAGGATATAGTCTGACAGGTACATATTGATGGTTTGAACGATTTTTAAAAGGGCATCCATAATGCTTCCTCCAAGAAAAATGAGATGAGGGGAAAAAGAAAGAGCCGTCACGAAAAGACAGCTCCGGAGAAAAGTATGCAGGCGATAGCCCAATATGCCGCAGCAGAGGAAGCGGTATGGGTTAAAGACTCTGTCCTTTTGCCTGAGAGATTCGGTTTCCGGTGAGAGAAGCCTTGCACCTTCGGCAGCCGACGTATTTCCTTTTATTGGAAACTCGGCGTTCTCCAGAGACACATCCATTTTCAGTCTTTGTACGCAGGGTGTGAGACACACTGCAGTACGCCTGAGAGTGTAACCCCATGGGCAGCGCGGATACGCTTTTTCTGAAAACTTCGTTTGTCTGTATTACACTATGCGGATAATCATACCATAGTTTGACACAAAATGCAAGAGGGTTTTTGGATTTTTTTCTGAAAAAATGAAGGAAATTTTGATTTTTTGTCCTTTAATTATAAGGAAGAAAAACGCCTGAAGGCGTTTTTCAAATTTTATGTGCCTGCGCGGCACGGCGCACAAGTGGAGGTCACTACGTGACCTCCGCCGGTCGCGGCCCTCTTGTGAATCACCCCGACCAGAGGAAGTATCCTCTGGACATCTCTTGTTCTTGCAGTTGAACAATTCAGACAAAACTCGACACGCACATACCGGTGCAAGGGTTGCGCAGATATAGGCTAACCGCGGGAAAAGCCCAACTTTCGGCGAGAAGCCGGGCGAAAACCTCAGCCCCCGCGGTTAGCGCTACGTCCGAGGGGAAGAGTCCAGAGGAGGGGACACTTCCCCTCCTCTGGCGCGGGTGATTCACAAGAGGTCCCGCGCGAGGACCTCTTGTGCGCCGCCACGCGTAGTGGCATTAAAATTGAAAAAAGCACCGTCAGGTGCTTTTTTCTTCCTTATAAAACCAGTCTTACTTGATGATTTCGCCGTAGCATTCGCCGAATGCGCATGCTGCATTGGATTCGTCGGTGTCAATGTGCATTGCTGCAGCAAACTTCGGGCTTACGCGGACAACAACGTCACCGAAAACGGTGCTTCTGCCGTCGGAGTCGATCTTTACAGATACGATTTCCTTGTCGGATACGCCGAATTCTTCTGCATCAGCAGGGGTGAGGTGGATGTGGCGCTTTGCTGCGATTACGCCTTCAGCGATTTCAACTTCACCGCAGGGACCTACGAGCTTGCATGCGCCGGAACCAGCTACGTCACCGGATTCACGTACGGGAGCGGTTACGCCGAGGGTACGTGCGTCGGTGAGGGAGATTTCAACCTGGGTTGCAGGACGTGCAGGACCAAGGATGATTACGTTCGGGATGGACTTCTTCGCGCCAACAACGGTAACGCGTTCTTCGCATGCGAACTGACCGGGCTGGGACAGATCCTTCTTGTGGGTGAGAGTTGCGCCTTCGCCGAACAGGATCTTGATGTGTTCTTCAGAAAGATGTACGTGACGTGCGCTGGTTTCAACTAATACCTTTGCCATTGGACTATTCCTCCATTATGTCATCCGCAGGGGAGACCTGCGGATTTTTTAGATTTTTATCGTTTTTATTATATCACGCGTGGGTGAAATTGTCAACCGGAATTCCCGTTATTCGGCAGATTCCGACACTGTGAGAATGTGGTCGATGATGGTGTTGATACCGTCGTACGTCGCTTCCGCCGCTGCCTTCACTTCTTCGCGTGCATTCGATACCGCACAGCCGTGGAAACGGGTGATCATCGCCATGTCGTTCATGTTGTCGCCCGCGCACCATACGTTTTCGTGCGGAACGCCCATCTGATCCGCGTAGCGTGCCACGCCGACGCCCTTGTCGATGCCGCACGGCGGGATGTCGATGCAGGTGCCGTTCTGGAGTGCGTTGACGTATTCGCCGAAGTTGGCATTGATCGCCGCCGTTGCTTTTGATGCCAGTTCGTCTGTCTTCACCCAGGTGTTCAGCTGGGTGAAAATCGGAATTTCGTCGATTTTTGACAGCGGATCGTATTTGTCGCTGCCGTCCGGATGTGCCGCGTGGAACGTGTAGCGGGTTTTGTGGTTCACGCAGCTGAGATAGCTCGAAAATTCTTCATTTCCGATCAGCTCTGTGATTCCGCGGATGCAGGACGGGTCACACGTTTCTTCGAAAACGGTGTTGCCGTCCGTGTCGATCGACATTGCGCCGTTCATGACGATCACGAAGTCGAAGGGAACATGGTCGCGGACGAGGGAGGCGTACATGTCGCTTGCACGTCCGGTTACGATGCCGAACAGGTTCCCTGCCTTGCGGAAGCGGTCGATGGCGTCACGGTCCGCCTGCGAGACGCCGCCGCGGTTGAGGGTGCCGTCGTAGTCGGTTGCTAAAATGTGCATGGTTTTCTCCTTGAATAATATTTTTCCGGGGAAGAAACTTTTTGAGAAAAGTTTCTTCCCCGGACCCCATCTTCAAAAACTTTCAAACAAATGAATGAACAAAGCATGGTGCAAATCCAACAAAAATCCTGCACAAACTTTGTTGATTTATCCAGTTAAAAGTTTTTGGGATGGGGTTTCCCCGGAATACTTAACGTTTCATTCGGATTTCGCCGGATTTTGCCTGAGCGATCGCGTCGATTTCCGCCGCCGATGCGATGAGCGCGTCGCCGTGAACGGAATGCTTGAACGCATTCGCGGCACTGGCGAATTCGATCAGGTGCGATTCGTCAAAACCGTTGTGTTCGGCGTAGATGATGCCCGCCGACAGGGCATCGCCGCCGCCGACCCGGTCGATGATGTGAACGGGATAGGTACGCGAGACGGTGAATTCGCCTGTTTTTGCGTTGAGCGTCGCCGCACTGACCTCGTTGTCGTCCGCAGACAGGCTCCGGCGCATTGTCATGACCACGCGGGAATGACCGAACGTCCTGCACATCTGTTCCGCGATGTCGCGGAGACGGTCGGTGCGATCGGAATGTGCCGATGTGATACCGAAGAGAAGTTCCGCGTGTTCCTCGTTCGCGACGCAGACGTCCGTGTAGGGGAGCAGGTCGCGCATGACTTCGCCCGCTTTTTCCGGCGTCCAGAGGGCCGCGCGGTAATTTAGGTCGCAGTAAGTGCGGATCTTGCGGCTGCGGCAGACTTCAAGTGCGTCGAGGAGGATGCCGGGAAGGTTTTCGCCGACGGCGGGGGTGATGCCCGTCCAGAAGAAGGTGTTTTTATGGGATTCCGAGTCGTCCTGCGGGAGAATGACGTTCCAGTCGTAGTCGTCGATGCCGGACAGGGCGAATGCGGAGCCTTTGCGGTCGTAGGTTACCGCCGAGGCACGCAGGGATGCGCCCTTTTCGAGATAGTACAGTCCCAGACGGTCGCCGCCGCGCAGAATGTGCGAGGTATCCACACCCCATTTCCGGATGCTGTTCAGGCACGCATCCCCTACGGCATTCTGCGGCAGCTTCGTGACGTACGCTGCGTGCTCGCCGAACGATGCCAGCGCGATCGCCACGTTTTCCTCCGCACCGCCGTATACTGCGTCAAACGAATCCGTCTGCGCGATCCGGTATGCCCCCGGCGGAGACAGACGAAGCATGATTTCACCGAAAGTAGTAATCATAGGTAAATCCTCAAATTGAAAAAAACAGTCTGCACAAACTTTGTCAAACCATTTGTTTAATAGTTTTTGAAGATGGGGTTTGGGGAAGGAACTTTTCTTAAAAAGTTCCTTCCCCAATGTTCCCCCATTACTTCTTCATACCGTATCTTACAAATGCGTAACGGTCGACGTAACCGCGGCATTCGCGGCCGCGCCATTCCTTTTCGTAGGAGAAGGTGCCGGGACCGACGCCGTACGGTTCGGGATCGTGACGGTGGTGCGGACCCATCGTGTTGCGCATGGAGTTGCAGATCGTCACTTCGATGTCGTTTGCGCCTTCCTTCAGCCATGCGGCGAGATCGAGCGTGCGTTCGAACATCATGGTACCTGCCGCTTCACCGTTTACGGTGATCGCTGCCGTTGCGAAACGACCGTCGAGCTTGAGGGTGGTCGGCTTGCCTGCTGCGTAGTTGTAGGTGAACTTTGTTGCGATCTCGCCGCCGTAGAACGGGAAGCCGCCGCGTACGATGTCGCGTGCCGGAACGACGTTCGGCTGACGGACGAGCGTGAATCCGCCGTCGTAGAGGACGGACGAGCGTACGCTGTCGGTGAAAACGCCGTTCGTGCGGAGCGCAAAGTCACCAATGAGGTAGATGTTTTCGATTTCAACGTCGAATACGAGGCAGTTGCGGAGGGATTCCGATACGCCGCTGTAGAGAACGTAGTAGACGTAGTCGCGCTGGTGGTGGTTCACTTCGATCACGATTTCGTTCACGCCGGGCTTCGTCAGCGCAGCGATATCCGCGGTCGCGAAGGACTTGTCAAACCAGGTGTTGTTCTTGTCGGGGGTGACTTCCGTGCCGTTGACGGTCACGCGTTCGTACATCGGTTCGATGGCAACGCGGAGAGCGGCGGGTGTGTAGTCCGCATCGTAAGTGAACTTCAGCCATACCTTGCCGTCGTAACGTTCGCGGAGGAGGTTGTCCTTGATGCCCATGACGGACAGAGGTTCGTCATAGCGGATGCCGTCCTTGGAGAGCGCCGCGGTGTCGAGGGTGAGGGTGTTGTCCACGGTCTTTGTGAGGGCAACGGTGCGCGGAACGGGAATGAAATCGGTGACGGGCTTCGGATCTGCTGCGGTTTCCGGGACAACGTCGTCGCCGGAGATGAGAACGTAGGACTGTGCGTCCGCGAAGGCGAGGGTTACTTCGACAGAATCGCCCTTGTCGGTGAAGCAGATAGGCTTCGTTTCGAGGGTGTTCATATCGAGGATCGCCCACTTACCGGCAGGAAGAGTTACCTTGACGGGATAGAGTGTGTCGGTGGTGATGTTGGTGATGTATACGAGGCGTTCATCGCCGATCACGCGGGTGGTCTTACGAAGCTGGGATACGTTCTTGCCGTCCTTGGTGATGACGACGTCGCGCTTTGCCTTGATGTCGTCGAAGGTGATGTTCGGCTTCAGCCAGTCGATATTGGCTGCCGCACCGTCGATGTACGGGGGAACGTCCGCGAACATCCAGACCTTACCGCCGTTTTCCACATACTTCTTCAGAAGTTCGACGGTGGTGCTGTCGAGAGAGTAGGTGAAGGGAACGATGACGGTGTCGTAGGTGCAGAGCCCCACCTTGATTTTGTCGCCGATGACTTCCGCCATGTCTGCCATCATCCATTCATCGCCGTAGTGGTACGGGATCTGGTTGTAGCCGAGGAGGCGGGAGAGTTCGAAGAACTTGCCTTCGATTTCGCGGAGAGAGTCGGTGTTCTTCTTGTACTTGCAGTATGCGCCGTGGATCGGATGGATCACGAGGATCGGTGCGTATTCTTCGCCCTGTGCGAGCGCGGTGCCGAGGTTGTTGAAGTAGAGGTCGAATTCGCGCATCTTGCCCTGCCACGGGTTGTGTTCGGAGTAGTGGAGGGGATAGTCGCGCTTTCTCTGACCGCGTTCGGAGTACGGGTAGAGGTGCTGGCACATGAGGTTGACGCCGCCCGCATACTGCATTTCCGCGATGCGCTTGAGTTCGGTCGGGGAAACGTCCCAGCCGCAGCAGGCGAACATTTCGGAGAGTCTCTTTTTCTTGCCGAGCTGCGAACACGCACTGCCGAGCTGCTTCGGCGCGATGTCGTCGGCGATGCCGCGTCCGAGATAGTCGATGCCCGGGATATGTTCGTACTGGTAGAAGGGCATGACGCCGCCGATGCACATCATCTGGCCGCCGAGAGAGGATTCTTCGACCGCATGGCCGGTGATTTCTGCGCCGTTTGCTTCGCACCAGTCGTAGATTTTCTTGATGAAGTTGTTGATAAACAGCTTATGGATGAGGAGGTAGTAGTCGTAACGGAATTTGTCTGCACCGTCGAAGTCAAAGAAGATCGCGGGGAGCTTGTCGAGGATGTCGTAACCGTACGCATTCATGAATTCGCGCGGGAGCGTGTTGGAGTACGGGTTGCCCCAGCGGTAGTACTGCGGTTCGTCGGTGAAGAATCCGGGCATTGCCTTACCGGAGCCGAAATCTTCGGGAGCGACGCGCTTCTTGTATTCTTCGTGGGTCGCTTCGATGAAGAGGTCGGTGATGGTACCGTCGAGGGTGTCGACGTAGCTTTCGTCGTAGCGCTTGTAAAGGATGAGGTATTCGTTTTCGCCGATATCTTCGGTCACGCGGGTGAAGCTGCCGTCGGCGTTCTTCTTGTAGACGGCGATGATATCTTCGTCAATAACCGGGAACTTGTCGGTCTTGTGTTCGACGGCGAGAGCGAAGTTTTTCTTGTCCTTCAGAAGTTCGCCGCCCGCAAAACCGGAGGGCCAGCCGTTTTCGTCGTAGGACCATGCTTCCATGCCGAGCTTACGCGCTTCATCGACGCAGGCATTGATGCAGTCGAACCATTCATCGGAGAGGTACTCGGTTTCGAGACCGCCGCGTGCGTGCATAAAGAAGCCGTTCATGCCGAGATCCTTCATGTCGCGGATCTGGCGGCGGAGTTCGGATTCTTCGAGTTTGTCGTTCCAGCTCCAGAACGGGATGCTGCCGTAGGAAGGAGAGAGGGAACGGATGGTTTCGATGGTTTGTTTCATGATGTTCTCCTGTATTTCTTGGGGCTCTGCCCCAAACCCCGCCAAAGAACCTTTTGAGGAAAGGTTCTTTGGAATCTCCAAACCTTTTTAAGGAAGGGGAATGGGCAAAGCCTGAATTTTATGCTTTTTTATAGACCGGGATGCCCTTGGTGCTGACGTGGTGCCAGCCGGATTCGACGGGTTCGCCGGTGAAGTAGTCCACCCATTTTTCTGCTGTGGGAAGGTAGACGTCGCGTTCGTCGCCGGTGCCTGCCGCGATCGGAGCAACGAGCAGGTCGTCGCAGAAGAGCCACTGGTTGTCGATTTTGTAGGTTTCCGCGTCGTCCGTGTAGTCCATGACAAGTGCACGTACCGGGGGCTTGCCGGTGGTATGGTACTCTTCGAATGCCTTCTTGAGCATCGGGATGAGTTTTTCGCGGAGCTTCAGCAGTTCGCGTACTTCGTTTTCGCAGCCGTGGCCGACCCACGGAATACCGTCGTAGTACCATGCGTTGATAAGGCACTGTACGGAGAAGACGATTGCCTGGACACGGCGGATGCAGACGTCACGGTCCGGTGCGTCGCGGAATTCGGGCGTCCAGAGGATACCGGAGAAACCGGAGTTGGCTACGCCGCGGAGAAAGTCCTTATGGTCGTACAGGTCACTGTAGAGGACGAACGGATACGGTGCGCCGAGTGCACCCATCTGACGGATCTCGGAGAGAGTCAGGGTATCGCCGAGTGCGTCGAGGATGGTCTTTGCATAGAGGGTGCCGAAGAGGGAATGGTACTGTTCTCCGTCGAGACCGGACGGGAATTCGGCGTGGAGCGGGAAGCTCCAGCTTCCGGTGTTGTCGCTCGAGTCGCATTCGTCGAGCTTGAAGCCGTCGACGCCGAGTTCAACGAGGGCTTTACGCTGGTAGTCGGCGAAGATTTTACGTGCTTCGGGGGTTGCAAAGTCCGGTACGACGCCGCCCCAGACGAGATAGTCGCCGGAATACGGCGCGATGTCGTCGTGGATCGGGCTGTCCGGGTGAGTGAAGGCGTGTTCCCAGAGATTGACATGGAAGCCGCGTTCCCTGAGGTAGTCGATGAATTCCTTCGGGTCCGGATAGCGGTCACTCCACTTGTAGGTGCAGGAATAGGCGTGGGTCTGCCAGCCGGGTTCGAGACCGATGATGGAGCAGGGGATGTCGTTGTCGCGGAAATAGTCGGCGGTCTTCTTGATCTGTTCGGAATTCCAGCCGGTGTAGCAGCGGTAGAGGGTACCCAGCCCCCATTCGGGAACGTCGCATCCGCCGCCGGCGAGCATGTTGTACTGCTTTACGATATCGGTGATGGTGTCGCCTTCGATGACGTAAACATCGACGCCCTGTGCAGCGGGGATGAGAGCACTCATGACAGCACCGGATTCGGTGCGGACGGCGTAGAGGTCATTGGTGTTGTCGGCGGCACCGCCTTCCGCGAGGGTGCGGGACGCGGTGTTCTTCGGCTTGCCGCAGGTGAATTCCGCATAACGGGCGGTGTCGAAGTACATGCCGTACCCCTTGTTGGTGACGAAGAAGGGAACGGGGGCATGGGATTCGCCGTTGTTCGTCACGGGGTCGGCGTTGACATCGAGGCGGAGCTTGCGTCCGCGGTGATCGAACTGCTTGAGCTGCAGACCGAAGCCGAAGACGTGGCAGTCGTCCTCAATGGGGAACTCCACAAGGAAGCCACGGGCGGTCTGGCGGCAGGTGAAGTTCGATGCGGGGTAACGGACGTCCGTTTCGATGTAGTTGAAGTTATCGCAGAACATCGAGGGGACGAACTGTTCGGGGGTACCGAGGGTGAATTTCTTCATATGGAAACCTCCATTTTATAGTGGGATGTTTCTTGGGGAAAAACTTTTTGAAAAAAGTTTTTCCCCAAACCCCTTTTCAAAAACTTTCAGACAGGGAAAAGTGAAATGGGGTTATTCTGCGTATTTGAAGTCGTTTATCTTGGTTTCGAGGACATTAAGATATGCCGCGCATTCCTTTTTTGCGTCGGCGAGGTTGAGATTGGCGTAATTTCCGCATTCAACGGCGGACGCGCCGAACACTTCGCCTTCGTAGGCGAGAATACCCCGGAGGACGTCCTTCGTCACGGCGAGAACGGTCTCGTCGGGGACGTTTCTCGTGAGGAGATAGAAGCCGGTCTGGCAGCCCATCGGGCCGAAGTAGATGACGTCGTCCCTGATTTCGGAATTGCGGACAAAGGTCGCGAACATGTGCTCAACGGTGTGCATGGTGCGGTTGTCCATGTAGTTGCCTGCGTTCGGCGTACGGGTGCGGAGGTCATAGGTGGTGATGTCACCGTCGCGGCGGGAGACGTAGATGCCGGGGGAGAGCTTATTGTGGTCAACAGTGAAGCTGGCGATTTTCTGCATTTTTGTGTACCTCTTCTGGCGATTATATAGTTCAATTATAGCAGTATTTTGGGGATTCGTCAAGAAAGAATGTGCTCTGTATGAAAAATAGGCGTTTCTCAACCGACGCAACCATCAGTAGAATTTTTTCAAAAACGGCGTTGTTGATTTCCGGTGGATTTGTGGTAAAATAAAATCAGTCAAAGCGCTTTGAACTTCTGAACCATGAAGGAGATAACAGAATGAATCTCGGTACAAAGATCCGCGAACTGCGGAAGAAAAAGGGGCTGACGCAGGAACAGCTCGCAAATGCACTCGGGCTGTCCCCGCAAGCCGTTTCCAAATGGGAGATTGAAGCGTCCTATCCCGACATGACGCTGATTCCCGTCCTTGCAAACTTTTTTGACGTGAGTCTGGACGTGCTGTTCGATTTCGACATCACGAAAAAACAGCAGAAGATCGACGAAATCCTCGACGAAGCCGGACGGTATTTCTGGGGGAACTTCGAAAAAGCAGAGGAAATTTACAAAAAGGGACTCGAGGATTATCCCGATTCCGACCGGCTCAAGGAGAGACTGCTGTCTCTGTACGAGTGCCACATGCGGTCGTTCGGGCGGATGGAACTGGCGGAGAACGCGGTTGCAATGGCGGGACGGCTGATCGGGGAGTCTGCCGATCTGTTTGCTGTGTGCAGTGCGAAGGATACGCTGGCATCGATTTATATCATGCAGGATCGGTACGCGGACGCAAAGGAAGTGATCGGCACGCTGCCGTATATGTACCCGTATCAGCTCAACGACAAAATGCGCTGTACGTCGTATCATCTGCGCGGCGAAGACCGTCTGGCGGAGGTGAAAGACTGGAAAATCATCGAATGGCAGGAACTGTTCTGCGCGTGTGATCACGAAGGAATGGGCTACTGGGAGGTCGGCGATTACGAAAACGCGCTGAAATCCTTCCGGGAAGCGGCGGATGTGGTCGAACGGTTTATGATCGGGGAGAAAATCTGCTATGATGCGTACCCGATCGGCGGTTCGCAGACGAACCATATGTGCATGTATCTCGAAATGGCGGGATGCCTGCTGAAACTCGGACGTGCGGACGAATGCGGAAAGGCGATCGACCGTGCATACGACATCATCTCCCACGCATGGGACGACGAATTTGAGACACAATACGACGATATCATGGCGCAGTACCGCAAAACATATAAGGAATTCGGACTGGACGAATACAGAGAATGTCCGTAAAACAGAACGTCCGTGCAGACGAAAAATCTGCACGGACGTTGTTTCTTTTCCGGTCCAAAAAGGTTTTGGAGAGGGGTTCGGGGAGGACCTTTTCCTTAAAAAGGTCCTCCCCGAGAAACTCTATTTGATATTACTTAGCAACTTCTTCCATGATGAAGGCTTCGAGGATGTCGCCGACCTGGATGTCCATGCACTTTTCGAGACCGATACCGCATTCGTAGCCGGTTGCTACTTCGCGGACGTCGTCCTTGAAACGGCGGAGGGAGCTGATCTTGTCTTCCATGATGACGATACCGTCACGGACGATACGGATCTGTGCCTGGCGGGTGACCTTACCGTCCTGTACGTAGGAACCGGCGATGATACCGACGTTCGGTACGCGGATGGTCTGGCGGACTTCGATGTGACCGAGGAGAACTTCCTTATAGGTCGGAGCCAGCATACCCTTCATAGCGGCGGTGATTTCTTCGATGCATTCGTAGATGATACGGTAGGTGCGGATGTCAACGCCCTGACGTTCGGAGGAGTCGATCGCGCCCTTGTCGGGACGTACGTTGAAGCCGACGATGATGGCGTTGGATGCAGCCGCGAACATGACGTCGGATTCGGTGATACCACCGACGGCGGAGTGGATGACCTTGACCTTGACTTCGTCGGTCGAGATCTTTTCGAGGGACTGCTTGACCGCTTCTGCGGAGCCGCCTACGTCTGCCTTTACGATGATGTTCAGTTCTTTGACACCTTCGGAGATCTGTGCGAAGAGGTCGTCGAGGCTGACCTTCGCGTTCGCTTTGAACAGTTCTTCCTTTGCCTTTTCGCGTCTCTGGTCGGCGAGTTCACGTGCCATGCGTTCGTCTTCAACGGCGTTGAATTCGTCGCCGGCTACCGGAACTTCTGCGAGACCGATGATTTCAACCGGTACGGACGGTCCTGCTTCGCTGAGCTGCTGACCGCGGTCGTTGGTCATGGCGCGGACACGGCCGACGGCGGTGCCTGCGATCACGATATCACCTGCATGGAGCGTACCGTCCTGTACGAGAACGGTTGCGACCGGGCCGCGGCCCTTGTCGAGCTTCGCTTCGATGACGACGCCGCGCGCACGCTTTGCCGGATTTGCCTTGTATTCCTTAACGTCCGCGATGAGAAGGATGTTTTCGAGAAGATCGTCGATACCCATCTTGGTGTGCGCGGAAACCGGCACGCAGATGACGTCGCCGCCCCATTCTTCGGGAACGAGTTCGTACTTGGTGAGTTCGGTCATGACCGCTTCGGCATTTGCGGTCGGTTTATCCATCTTGTTGATTGCAACGATGATGTCGACGCCCGCTGCCTTTGCGTGGTTGATGGATTCAACGGTCTGCGGCATGATGCCGTCGTCACCGGCTACAACGAGGATCGCGATGTCGGTGCACTGTGCGCCGCGGGCACGCATTGCGGTGAATGCTTCGTGACCGGGAGTGTCGAGGAAGGTGATGCCCTGTTCGCCGAGGTTGACGCGGTACGCACCGATGTGCTGTGTGATACCGCCCGCTTCGCCGTCCGCTACCTGTGCGTGACGGATCGCGTCGAGGATGGAAGTCTTACCGTGGTCAACGTGACCCATGACGCAGACGACGGGTGCACGGGTGACGAGTTCTTCATCGGTGGATTCCGCTTCGGTGAAGAGTTTTTCCTCAATGGTGACTTTGACTTCACGGGTGACCTGTGCGCCGAGTTCGTCGGCTACGAGATATGCGGTGTCAAAGTCGATGACCTGGTTGACAGTGACCATCATACCCATCATCATAAGGCGCTTGACACATTCCGCTTCCTTGACCTTCAGTCTCTGAGCGAGTTCGCTGACGGTGATTTCGTCGGGAAGGGTAATCTTGAGAGGTGCCTTTTTTGCCTTTTCGATGTTGGCGCGGTGGAGCTTTTCCATTGCCTGGCGTTCCTTGTCGGACTTCTTGCCGGTACCGCGGTTTTCACCCTTCTGGTTCTGCTTCTTCAGCTTCTGCTTGTTCGACTGGGTATCGTCGATGTCGGAAGTGAAGTTGTCGAGACGTTCGTCGTACTTGGAAAGGTCAACGGAGGAACCGCCGCGGGTGTCAACGACACGGGTGGTACCGGTACGCTTCTTTGCAGCGCCCTGTTCCTGAGGCTGCGGAGCTGCCGGCTTCGGCTGTGCCGGTGCGCTCTGCTGCTGTCTCGGCTGGAACTGACCGTCGCGGTTGTTGTCGCGGTTAAAGTCGCGGCGTTCGCCGTTATTGCGGTCGGTACGATCGCTGTTGTTGGGACGATTGCCGTCGCGGTTAAAATCACGGCGTTCCGGACGATCGCCGTTGTTATTGGGACGATTGCCGTCGCGGTTAAAATCACGGCGTTCCGGACGATCGCCGTTGTTATTGGGACGATTGCCGTCACGGTTGAAGTCACGGCGTTCGCCGTTATTGCGGTCGGTACGATCGCCATTGTTGGGACGATTACCGTCGCGGTTAAAGTCACGGCGTTCCGGACGATTGCCGTCACGGTTCTGGTTCTGCTGACGATTCTGGCCGGCGTTGTTGTTTACGCCGGAATTGTTATTCATGCCGCCGTTGTTCTGCGGCTTACCCTGCTGCTGTCCATCCTGCATACGCTGACCCTGCATTCTTTCCTGCTGATTTGTATTGTTTTCCGCAGCCTCTGCCGCCTTTCTGGCTTCTTCGGCGCGTTTTTCTTCTTCTTTACGTGCAGCTTCTTCTGCTGCCTTGCGAGCTTCTTCGGCTTTGCGCGTTTCTTCTGCTTTACGTGCTTCTTCTGCCTTGCGTGCCTCTTCGGCTTTGCGAGCTTCTTCCGCTCTGCGTGCTTCTTCGGCTTTGCGAGCTTCTTCTGCCTTACGCGCTTCTTCGGCTTTGCGAGCTTCTTCTGCCTTACGCGCTTCTTCGGCTTTGCGAGCTTCTTCTGCCTTACGCGCTTCTTCGGCTTTGCGTGCTTCCTCTGCCTTACGTGCTTCCTCGGCACGGCGGGCAGCCTCTTCGGCTTCTGCTCTGGCACGTGCTTCGGCTTCCGCCTTTGCTTTTGCGGCTTCTTCGGCTGCTTTGGCTTCGGCTTCGCGTTTTTCACGTTCTGCGGGGGATTCGGGCATAGTTATGGAAGTTTTTCCGCTGATGTAGCCGTCGATATCCTTGATCTGTGCCTTTGCCGTGAGCTGCTCGAACAGGAGGTTGACCTCCTCGGGAGCGAGGCTGGCGGAATTGCTTTTTACGGCGATTCCGAGTTCACTCAGTTCTCCGCAGAGATCCTTGGACTTGACACCGAGGTCTTTTGCAAGCTGATTTACTTTAAACGTCGATGTTTGTTTTGCTGCCATCCACTATCATCCTTTCTGTCATCGCGGCATTCTCGTTTTTCGTCTGGTTCTGGTTTTCGTTCATGGTTTCGCGCGCACGTTCCTCATATATGGAGAGAAGCGGACGGCACGGTCCTTTGCCGGTAAACGCGGCGGCCGCGCAGGCGGATTTTTTGCCGATGAGTCCTGCGAGTTCCTCCGACGTCATGCCGGCGGGGAAATACGGCACCTGATAGGAACCGCATTTATCGCTGATCTGTTTTCTGGTACGTTCCGACGCGTCGTCTGCGATGAGGACGAACACGGCTTTCTTTCTCCGTACTTCGCCGAGCACCAGGTCAAACCCGGTGGTCACACCGCCTGCCGCGCGGCACAGGCCGATGTAGTTTTCAAGTTTACGATCCGTCAATTCATTCTCCAGTCAGGAATTTTTTTCTTCGGAGATCCGGATCTCCTTCTCAAGTTCCGCGTAGATCTCTTCGGAGATCTCGCATTCCAGAGTGCGGTGCAGTATTCCGGATTTCTTTGCCTTCCGGAAGCAGGCTTCGTTCTGGCAGACATACGCTCCGCGCCCGGACTTCTTTCCGGTGAAGTCGATCGAGATCATCCCTTCGGGCGACCGAACGACACGCAGAAGCTCCTTCTTCGGGAACGTTCCCTGACATCCGACGCACCGCCGTTCCGGAATCTTCTTCTTTACCTGCTGTTTCGGCTTAGTCTCAGCCATATTGGTCACGCTCCTTTTTTATAGAAGGGAGGTTATCGGGGAAAACTTTTTCGAGAAAAAGTTTTCCCCGAACCCCTTTCAAAAAGCTTCAATCTATTATGGATGACTTAGTGAGTGCAGATTTGACGTAAATATAATTTTATCGGCTGCACAGCCGTTTCTTACTTCAAATCTGCACGGTACTTTGTCAACACAATCGTCTGAAAGTTTTTGAAGAGGGGTCCGGGGAGGAACTTTTTTTAAAAAGTTCCTTCCCGGAAGACATCCCCCTGTCAGTTAGGCTTAACGCCTTTGATGTCGATTTTGCAGCCGGTGAGTTTTGCGGCGAGGCGGACGTTCTGGCCTTCCTTGCCGATTGCGAGGGAGAGCTGGTCGCCGGAGACGTGAACGGTTGCGCTGCGTTCGCCGTCGAACTCGACGTCGAGGACTTCGGCGGGAGAGAGGGCAGCGGCGATGAACTCTTCGGGCTTTTCGGAGTACTGAATGACGTCGATCTTTTCGCCGCGGAGTTCTTCAACGATGGTACCGATACGCATACCGCGGTTACCGATGCAGGCGCCGACGGCGTCGACTTCGGGGTCACGGGAGAAGACGGCGATCTTGGTTCTGGAGCCGGCTTCGCGGGCAACGCTCTTGACGAGGACGGTGCCGGTAGTGATTTCAGGGATGTCCACTTCGAACATACGCTTGATCATCATGGGGTGGACGCGGGAGAGGGTTGCTGCCGGCTTGCTGTCCGCTTCCATGCTGTGATCGTGGTTGACTTCGGTGATGAAGACGCGGATACGGTCGCCGACGTAGAGGTCTTCGCCGGGGATCTGTTCGTTCTTCAGGAGAGCAACGATACTGGTGCCGGTATCGACGTCAACGTCGCCGGTGATTTCGTCGCGCTTTACAACGAGAGCGGTGATGACTTCTTCACGCTTCTTGTCGTATTCTTTCGCGATGTTGCTCTTTTCGGCTTCGCGGATGCCCTGCTTGATGACGTTCTTTGCAGCGGACGCGGAGATGCGGCCGAAGTTCTTCGTCTTGATTTCATCTTCGATGACGGTGCCGAGTTCGTAACGGCGGCTGATTGCCTGAGCGTCTTCGTAGGAGATTTCCGCCTTGGGGTCGGTGACGGTTTCAACTACCGTACGGCGGCGGTATACCTTGACATCTTTTTTATCCTTATTGATTTCAACTCTGACCGAAGCGCTGTTGTATTCCTTCTTGAATGCGGATACGAGCGCTGCTTCGACCTTTTCGAGCATGTAATCAACCGGAATACCCTTGGTTTTTTCAAGCAGTTCAAGTGCTTCAAAAAGCTCTGCGTTCATGACATTTGTCCAAGCCTTTCAATGTAATAAATGTAGTTGTTGAAATAGTAAAAATCGGATCCGGCGGTTTACCAATCAAACACGGTTTCGCATTTTGCAACCGCTTTCTTTGCGAAGCGCTTTTCTTCGCCGTTTACGGTGACGACGATGTCGTCTCCGTCAAGACCTTCGAGGGTCGCACGGAGGGATTTGGTGCCGCCGGTTTCTTCGGATGCCGCGAAGAACTTCAGCATGACGTCTTCGCCTGCCATCCATTCGAAGTGTTCCGGACGCGTCAGGACGCGTTCCACCCCGGGGGAGGAAACGGCGAGCATGTACGCACCTTCGATGGGATCGGCTTCATCGAGGAGCGGGTCGATTGCACGGTGCATTTTTTCGCAGTCGTTGATGTCGATACCGCCTTCCTTGTCGGAGTCGATGGTGATACGCAGGATCATGTCCGCACCTTCACGGACGTATTCCACGTCCCAGAGAACATAGCCGAAGGATTCCGCAAGCGGCTCTGCGATGTCACGGACGGTATCCGCGACGTTTTTTTTCTGTTTCATAATTTTTTCTTTTGGGGAAGGAACTTTTTTCAAAAAGTTCCTTCCCCAAACCCCATCTTCAAAAACTTTCAAACGAATTAAACGGACAAAGCCGGTGGAAAATCCATACTTACTCTGTCAATGGAATCGTTTGAAGTTTTTTGAAAGGGGCTTGGGGAAAACATTTTTTCAAAAAAGTTTTACCCGATATGCTCCTATAAATCAAGAGAGTGGACCTTTTTTCATGCCC
>JAFQFS010000173.1 GCA_017398585.1 Clostridia bacterium | reverse complement strand
TCGGCCATATTCTGCTGCGGTTCCTTATTCTCCATAGCGGCCCTCCGTTTAGTTCTGAGTTCTGCGCCTGCGGCCGATGAGCCACAGCGCGCCCGCGCCGAAGATGCTAAGGAGCATCACAACATACGGGATGGTGTCGAGATCGACGCCGGTCGGCAGCGAGACATTAAACGTATTGGTGAACGTTACCGTCGCCTCTGCGTTCTCATAGGTGAACGCACCGACCATTGCCACGCTTCCGTTGCCATCCTTCGGATAGCTGTTGGAAGCGACGTACAGATCGAACGGGGTTTCTGTGACTTCAACCTTGTATCCGTACGGGATTCCCTCAAGCTTGACCGACTCGCCATGCTTCAGCGTGAACTTCACGCCGTTGCTGCCGTTAGCCGTGTAGCTGCCCGCGTTGGTGAAGTTCACCGGCGCAGCAGAGCCATCGCCCTTCAGAAGCACCGCGGAGAAGTCGAACGGAATCGTCGTCTCTGCTGCGTTGCCGCTGACCTGCTTAGCCACGTTCAGGCTGTAGGTCTTGAGGGTGTTGGTGATCGTCGTTCCGTCGATCGTAGTTTCGTAGCCCGCAACCGGTTCTTCTGCTGCGGTATAGGTGATCTCGTTGCCGCTTGCGTCGTAGATCGACACGCCGCTGAACGTGATCGTCTGGCTGTCAGCGTCCGTTACCGGGGCGACCGTTACCGTTCCTGCAACGGTCGTGCCGTTCATCAGGTGGACGGTGATCTGCGCCGGGCGGGTGCCGTAGGCGTTGCTGTTATCGCTCCAGATCTTGGTGACGTCGACCGACTTCGTCGAGAGCGTGTTGGTGATGGTCTTGCTGGCGCTGCCGCCCTTGGTGACCGTCACTTCTTCGCCGCTGCCGGTGACATCGAAGGTCTTACCATCAATCGTCACCTTGCCGCCCGATTCGCCCTTTTCCGTTACGGTGATCGTACCGGTCGGGATATCGGTCAGGGTAACTTCGCCATTTCCCGGCACGACGATCGAAACCGTACCATCCAAACCGATCGTCTTGCTGCCGCCCTGTACCGCTCTGCCGTAGTCCTTGCTGTCGAAGCCGGAAAGCACGAACTCTACGCCCTTCGAGGATTCGATACCTTCGTAGACTTTTTTCAGCGTCAGGCTGCCGGTATCGCGGGTGTAGTAGAGCTTGAGGACGAGGGAACCGTCAGCGGCGATTGTACCAGCCGCCATTGTCTCTGCGATGCTGTAGTCTACCGAGTATCCCTCGAACGTTCTAGGTACTGCAGAAACGAGAGAATCGGTATCTCCCTTCAGGGTTTCTGTTTCCTCTATCTTATAGCTGGTTTTGTCCGCCTGCTCCAGATAGTGTTCCACGCTATACGGCGTGTCACCATCCGGCGTCCAGACCGCATACAGTGTAACGTCATGAGCTGGCATAACTGCCATGATGTTGTTGGACTCCGTGTATGTCGGTTCGACAGCATCCGGATTCTCCGACCAGCCGAGGAATTTATATCCCTCTCGTGTCGGCAGAGTATCGAATCGAATCTCAATATTCTTTTCTGCTTCTGCGTGAGAGTGGGAAAGCGGCGCACCGGAACCGCCATTCGGATTGTACTGAACCATGTACGAATCCTTCATCACTATGACTCCGTCGACGTGCCAGTCCTCAGAGTCGTGATACCAATCCTGACCGTTGAACTTAATTACGTACCAGACCACGCGATATTTTGCTTCAAACTCTTCTGCGGTAAGGTCTGTATAGTAACCCTCTTCCTGAACCTCCGCTAGAATCGAATCCATCGAAGGTGCAGTAATGACATTTGCGTCAACCAGATCAAGGTTGTTATTGACGCTGACCGTCGTACGGATTGTGCCGCTCAATGCATGCTGATCCGTATATGTAGTCTGCTCCGAACTCTTATAAGGCTCGTACGGAATTTCTCCATCCAGCTTGATATGGAAATATGCATCGTGCACTTCGGTGCTTGTACTATCAAGCCAGATTGCATAGAACGTTTTGTCGTCCGTTACTGCAACTGCAGACGAAGCAGAACTCATCCATTGTGAATCAGGCACAAAAACACCGTCAGCCTCGTTTCCGTCGCCCTCCATGTCTGTCGACCAGCCAACAAACGACTTACCTTCAACTTGCCAGCCAGCGTACAGATCGGGGAGAGTCAGGTAAGAATTATTGGCCACATACATGGCGGTACGTTTGCCCGCGCCATTTCCATCGGAATTCTGGACAAATATGATTTTATGCATACCGCTTACAATCGGAACAAAGCTTGTCTCTGCGCCAACTGTAACCGTTTCTCCGAAGGCATATTCATTACCAAAGGAATCCTGCCATCCGGAGATCGTGTAGCCGTCGGAATTAGGAACCGTCTGTGCTTCTGTCGGAAGCGTGACAGTCGCAACACCGTTCGTGGATTCAACGCGAGTGGTTTCGTAATCAGATGTAAGCGTTGCAAAACCATTACCACTTACAGTAACAACAAACTCTTCCGTAGCATCGATTGTGATTACCACAAATATTGCATTGTTTCCATATTCAGACGCATCAATTTGTCTGCTGCCATTGTATGTTAAACTAGTCGTATATCTTGTCGAACTCAGTGTCAGCCTGGTGACTTCGGTGCTGCTCGATGGAGAATTGCCAATGACATAGCGCACTTCATCATACTGAAAACGGCTACGAAGTGCTGCGATGGTGTCATTAGTGCTAATTGTTATATTGTGTTCATTATTCCGTCTATTCTCAGCATTGATTGTACTGCTACCAAGCCACGTATAGGTATTGTCAGCATTCTCTCTATAGAGATACACAGGAATGGTCCATTGTGTAGTATTGCCAGACGTGCTGGCTTCAATACCGTCTCCGCCGCCATCTACAGAACGACTATTCAGCAAATCCGAAGCTGAGATACCATCCGAATTATCGGTAACAGTGCCTTCGGCAGCCGCGAGAAGCGGCAGGCAGCCAAGAACCATCAGCACGGTGAGCATCCACACGGCCGCCCGCAAGTATCTGTTCTTCATGGCCATCCTCCTTCATGAAAATTTCGTGTGCCTTGCGGGTTACTGCGCCGCTTCCTCGTCGCCTTCGGCTTCCGGCTCAGCGGTCACGGTTTCTTCCTTCCTGGCGGTTTCCTCGGCGGGCTGCGCCGCTTCGGTTTCGTTCGTCTCGGTCGTTTCGGCGGCGAACTCGTCGTCCGTCTCGTTCTCGGTGACGACGGCGTCCGGCAGGTCGACGCTGATATTCACGCCCGCGCGCCAGAGCCACGCCGCGTTCGTCTCATCGACGACGAAGGAGACGCTCGTCTGTCCGTCGGATTCGGCGACGGTCTGATAGCCCTCGCCCTTGTCGCACTGCCAGAAGATGCTGTACTCGAGGCCGTCATAGCCGACGGTTTCCATCGACAGCGTCAGCGTGTTGCCGATCGCCGGGATATCGTCCATCCACGCCGCGTAGATGTTGATCGCGCGGTCGGGGTTCGTCTCGTCGACGATGGACTGCAGCAGCGCGCCGTCCGGCTGGACCTCCTCCGGCATTGCTTCGCCGGGGGTCGCCTCCTGCTGCGCCTTTTTCTTCTTCTTGGCCTTCTTGGTTTCCTCGTCCTCGGCCGCCTCGCCCGGGGTCGCCTCGGTCAGGGTTTCCTCGGTCGTTTCGGTTTCTTCCGTGGTCTCGGTTTCCTCGGTCAGGGTTTCGTCCGTCACGGTCTCATCCGTCACAGTCTCGTCCGTCGCGGTCTCGTCCGTCACGGTTTCGTCCGTCGCGGTCTCATCCGTATTCTCGGTCTCGTCCGTCGCGGTTTCGTCCGTCACGGTTTCGTCCGTCGCGGTTTCATCCGTATTCTCGGTCTCGCCGAAGACGTCGTCCTCGTCATCGCCGGTCACAGCGGCCGGGATGTCGGTGGTCTCTTCGGTTTCCTCGGTGGTTTCGGTCTCTTCGGTGTTCGCGGTTTCCTCGGTGACCTCAGTCTCTTCGGTCTCCTCGTCTTCCGGTTCCGCCTCGAGCGTCTTCGCTCCGCCGACGCCGGACACGAACTTCGCCATCACGAAGCCGGTGCCCTGCTCGCAGCTGATCTTGTACCACTC
>JAFQFS010000172.1 GCA_017398585.1 Clostridia bacterium | reverse complement strand
TCGGGTCCTTGCCGGAGAAGGCACCACCGCCGTGACGGGAGTAGCCGCCGTAGGTGTCAACGATGATCTTGGGTCCGGTCAGACCGCTGTCGCCCATGGGGCCGCCGATAACGAAACGGCCGGTCGGATTTACGTAGATCTTGGTGTCGTCGTCCATCATACCTTCCGGTACGATCGGACGGATGACGTGTTCAATAATGTCACGGCGGATCTCGTCGAGGGAAACTTCCGGATCGTGCTGGGAGGATACTACAACGGTGTCAATGCGTACGGGGGTGTTTCCTTCGTATTCGACCGTTACCTGCGTCTTGCCGTCGGGACGGAGGTAGGAAAGCGTACCGTTCTTGCGGACGTCGGTCAGACGCTTTGCCATCTTGTGCGCGAGGGAGATCGGAAGCGGCATCAGTTCGGGGGTTTCGTCGCATGCGTAGCCGAACATCAGGCCCTGGTCACCTGCACCGGTGTCAAATGCGTCGGTGATTTCACCGGACTTTGCTTCTGCGGACTTGTCAACGCCGAGCGCGATGTCCGGAGACTGTTCGTGGATGGAGTTGATGACCGCGCAGGTCGTACCGTCGAAGCCGAACTTCGCACGGTTGTAGCCGATTTCGCAGACCGTGTTGCGTACGATCGACTGAATGTCAACGTAGGAGGAAGTCGTAATTTCGCCCATGACCATAACAAGACCGGTTGTGCAGCAGGTTTCACATGCGACGCGGGACATCGGGTCAGCGGCAAGCATCGCGTCGAGAATACGGTCAGAAATCTGGTCGCAGATTTTATCGGGATGTCCTTCGGTAACAGATTCGGAAGTGAATAACTTTCTCATAATTAATCCTTTCTTTTCCCAAGTTGCTTTAGCAACTTGTTATCCCCATTTCAAAAACTTTCCATCTGGAAAAGGGGATGGGTTGATACGCTGAATCTGAACAAACTCTGTTTCTTTTTTTTATTTGAAAAGGTTTTCGGAGGGGTGCGGGGAACCCTTTTCCTTAAAAAGGGTTCCCCGCGAAAACTCCATTTTCGCAAAAAAAGTGTTCCTGACCGCAGACAGGAACACAGTGATACCGTATTTCCTTATCTGTCGGGAATTAGCACCTTGCCGCTTTTTTTCGGTAGGTTGCCGGGCGTCACAGAGCCAGTCTCTCAGCCACTCTTGATAAGTCTTATTTCTTGCTTTACGGAATATATTATAACATAGTTGTCCTCCGTGCGCAATACTTAATTTTTAACAAAGATTGCGGGACGGAGGACATTTTTTTTATTAACCGATTTCAAACGAACCGTGCAGATAGACGAAGAAGAAGACGAGTGCGGCAGCGGCGATCACGAGCGGGATCACCAGTGCGAGCAGCTTCGGCTTGTACATGATACGTACCTCGTCGTCCTCGTGCTTCAGGAAACGTGCGGACTTCAGTGCCGTGGAGACCGGCTTGTAGAGCAGGAACACCAGTGCGGCGTTGAAGATCGCTTTTGTCAGGTTGAAGGGGAGGAGGAGGGGAAGGATCAGCGCACGGACATCCTCAACGGTGACGTTCATGTAGAACGGGGTGATGAGGAGGTTTGCACCGAGCATGACGACGGTCATGGCAATCACGGAGGTGATCATGCCGAGCAGGGCGCTGAGCATGCTGCGGTGGCGGGTATAGATGAAGCTGCCGACGCAGACGAAGACCACGCTGGAGAGGATATTCATGATGTAGCCGTAGAGACCGGTGCTGCTGATGGTTGCCAGTTCAATGGTGGAGACGAGCAGTGACATAGCGAAGCCGTAGGCGGGGCCGAAGAACATGGCGCCGATGGTCATGACGGCATCCTTGAGGTCGAAGGAGAGGAAGGAAACTTTGAAGTGGAAGAGGACGCAGCATATGTAGGCGAGAGCGGTGAAGACTCCGACTGCGGCGAGGGCACGTGCCTTTTCGTTGGAGAAGAACGTTCTGGTTTTGTTTGATTTTGACATAATTCACCTCATCGAATGACATAAGGCGGAATTTATGAAATAAAAAATCCCGTCATGAAGTTGACAGGAATACGCATAGCGGACAGGACATAGAATGAACTGTCCCGCATTTTCTCTCATCCGGACTGTGACCGTCGGTACGGGAATCACACCCGTTCGGCCCGCATACGCAGGTTCGTGGACTATACCACCGGTAAGGAATTACGCCTATCCCTGAAAATTAAGAAGTATATAAATCGG
>JAFQFS010000016.1 GCA_017398585.1 Clostridia bacterium | reverse complement strand
GCTGACATCAAGTTTTGACTAACGCAAAGCACGAACGGCGGCAGCCAAGGAGTGCGGTGTTATATTAACAGTAGCTGAATTCTAGAGTTACGCACTATATCACGGATACGGAAAGGTCGAGCACTGAACAAAACGGAGTTTTGAGAAGTCGCTCCACTATTTCTCATGACTTTTATACCTCCACGGCTATCGGTCTAACAAATTTAAGCCGAACTCCACCGAAAATTCCTTCTTTTTCCCCTTCCATATCATATCAGCCAAACCAAATGGCTACAACAGATTAAAGTTTTTGCGGAGCTTTTTTCAAAAAGCGACCGTTCCCCCCTTTGCGAGCAATATGCACATTTCCCATTTTATTTTTTGCAAAATAATCGAAAAAGGTTTGAAAAACCACGGTGCATATGATATAATATGATAATAAAGAACGGAAAGGGATTAATCTGTCGTGAATGTATTGCTTTTAACACTGTCGGAGCAGATCGCGGATGTCATTGGCATCATAAAAACGATATCACTGGCGGATATTATTGATATTGCCTGTGTGTCGGTGCTGCTGTACTATCTTTTCAGGTTTATCCGCGAACGGAGAGCCGGGAAGCTTGCGATCGGTATCGTGCTCCTGTTTATCATCCAGTTTGTCAGCCAGCTTGCGGATATGTATGTCATGCAGTATATCATGCAGAACATCTTCCAGGTCGGTATCATTACGCTCGTTATCCTGTTCCAGCAGGAGATCCGCTCTCTGCTGGAAAAAGTAGGTGCACAGCCGCTCAAGGGACTGAAGGGAATCAGCGGGGAATCAAAGGTCACGTCATCCGTTCAGACCGCAATCGACGAGGTCGTGTCCGCCGTCGTGGATTTTTCGGAGGACAAGACCGGCGCGCTGATCGTGTTCGAACGCACCACCAAGCTCGGCGATATCGTGCCTTCCGGTACCGTCCTCGACGCTGCCCCCACCGCGTTTCTTCTCAAGAACATTTTTTTCAATAAGGCGCCGCTCCATGACGGTGCGCTCATCATCCGCGGCGGACGTCTCCATGCCGGCGGATGCGTCCTTCCCGTTTCCAACAATCCCGATATCATCAAGGACCTTGGTACCCGTCACCGCGCCGGCATCGGCGTCAGTGAAAACAGCGACGCCGTCGTTGTCATCGTCTCCGAGGAAACCGGTACCATCTCCACTGCTGTGGAAGGCAATCTCGAACGCGGCTACACCCGCGAAACTCTCACCGAATTCCTCCGCTCCGAACTCATGAGCGATGCCGACCGTACGACCCGCAAGTTTACGTTCCGTACCCACACGAAGGGTATGAAAGAACCAATCGAAAAGTAACCTGCAAGGGGACTGCCATTCATCCGGAAGGAACTCCATATGTCTGATAAAAATTTTTCGAATATAAATTTCAAAAAGAGAAAGGCCGCCGCGGAAGCCGGGGAAGAGCTTGTAAAGCATGAGCCCCATACCGAGCTGATTGCGAAGGTTTTCTGCGTCATCGCGGCGTTCTGCCTGTGGATTTACGTCATGCAGGTCGAAAGCCCCGAGTATGAGCAGACCTTCTCCCGTATTGTCGTCAACCTCACCAATACCGAAGAACTCGTTTCCAAAAAGGGTCTCGCCATTTACAGCGGCTATGGTACTATGATTGACGTCACTCTCTCCGGCAAAAAAAGCGTTATTTCCAAACTTGAGGAAAAGGATATCGTCGCGACTGCGGATGTCAGCGCCGTCAAGGAAGGCGGCAGCCGCTACGACTGCCCCGTTACCATTGACGTGCCTGCCGGCTGCAAGCTCGTCGGTATGTCACAGGGAACCATCTCCGTCTACTTCGACGAAGCCAGCCAGGCCGCCGTTGACCTCACCGAGATCCGCGAAAATACCAACCTTCCCGAGGACTGCTACACCGGCGTGGTCGAATTCCCCGTCGACAAAGTTACTGTCAAAGGTCCTTCCAAAGTTCTTGCGGGCATCGACAAAGCCGTCGTGAACCTTGACCTCACCGGCGTCACCGGCACCGTTTCTCTCACTGAAGAGGTCATCCTCCTTGATAAAAACGGCAACGAATTCGAAAGCCCCTACATCGAATATTATCCCCGTGAAGTCGCTGTCGTGGTTCCGGTATACAAGCGTGCGGTCGTTCCCGTGGATGTCCGCTTCCGCTACGGCTTCCTGAACAACGAAAACACCACCATGATTGTCAGCCCGTCCGTGCTGGAAGTCACCGGCGACCCGGCTGCCATCGACGCGGGCAACCTCCTCGAACCCATCATCATTGACGAAAAGAACGATTTCTACGGCGATACCTACGAACGAACCGTTCCGCTTGACTTTGCAAGCGGTATCTCCTGTGTCATCGACGCCATCGATATCTCGGTTGTCATCGACGATTCCATCAAGACCCGTCAGCTCACCGTCCCCGGCAAGAACATCGAGGATACCGGCGGGAAGGAAGGCGTGTCCTATTCGTGGGATCACTCTCCCGTCATCGTCACGATCTGCGGTCTCATCGACAACATTGCCGCGATCGAACCCGAGGACATCATCCTCCGCCTTGACATGAGCCCGTACTCCGAAACCAATACCGGCACCATCAAAGTCCGTGCCGATGTTATCATCGACTCCGAGTACAACGAAGGCGTCTTTGAACTCGGCATCTACGAAATCGACGTAACCTTTGAAAACTGAGCAGACTGAGCATACAGAATGAAAGAATACCAGAAAATCACCGTCGGGAACATCCGCGTGACCTACCGTCCGGACAGCGATCCCGACGCGGCGGCGATCCATAAAGCGGCATCCCTGCTGAACCGTAAAACCGGATCGACCCCGCAGAACCTCCAGATTTCCAAAAAATCCATCGACGCCCGCCGCCGTGCGGAGCTGTCGTTCGTCTACACCGTCTATGCGGAAGTTGACTGTAGGTCTTCCGTCCTCGAAAACGATCCCGACATCAAGCGGTTCACCGAACCCGAGCTGAATCTCACCCGCGGTTCCCGTCCCATGGAACACCGTCCGGTGATCGTCGGATTCGGTCCCGCCGGCATGTTCGCCGGACTTGTCCTCGCGGAGAACGGTTTCCGTCCCATCATTTTCGAACGCGGTGCGGACGTTGACGAACGCGTCGCGGCGGTCGAACGCTTCACCAAAGAAGGCATCCTTGACACCGACACCAACATCCAGTTCGGTGCGGGCGGTGCCGGAACCTTCTCGGACGGCAAGCTCACCACGCGAATCGGTGATCCGCTGATCGCTTACGTCCTCCGAAAACTCCACGAACTCGGCGCTCCCGCCGACATCGAATACAAAGCCAAGCCCCACATCGGAACGGATATCCTCCGCGGCGTCGTGAAGGAGGCAGACCGTGTCATCACCGCTCTCGGCGGCGAGATCCACTATAAAACCAAAGTCACCGATATTACCGGCTCCACCGTCTGCGCGGGAGGGAACACCGTCCCGTACAGCGTCCTGATTCTTGCGACCGGGCACAGTGCCCGCGATACTTATCACGAACTCCTCTCGAAAGGGTATCTCATCGAACCGAAGCCGTTCTCCGTCGGCGTCCGCGCCGAACATCTGCAGGAGGACATCGACCGCGCCCTGTTCGGCAGCCACGCGGGGGATAAAACTCTCGGTCACGCGGAATACCAGCTTTCGTACCGCGAAGGCGATCGCGGCTGTTATACGTTCTGCATGTGTCCCGGCGGAACTGTTGTTCCGTCGGCGAGCGAGGAATTCGGCGTTGTCACCAACGGCATGAGCACCCGTGCCCGCGACGGACGCAACGCCAACGCCGCCGTGTGCGTTTCCGTCAAGCCGGAGGACTACGGGGATACTCCGTCCGGCGCCATCGAATTCCAGAGGAACCTCGAACGGTGCGCCTACCGTACCGCCGGTTCCAACTATACCGCGCCCATGCAGACCGTCAGCGACCTGCTGAACGGCAGAAAAGGCACGAACTATTCCCGGATCGTCCCGACTTTCCGCGATGCACAGGTTACCCCCTGTGACTTCCACGACATCTTCCCGCCGTTCGTCACCGACCTCCTCAAAAAAGGACTCACCGACTTCGGCAGAAAAATCAAAGGCTACGACAGCCCCGACGTCCCGCTCACCGGCGTGGAAACGCGAACCTCCGCCCCCGTCCGCATCCTGCGCGGCGAAAATCTCACCGCACCCGGTCATCCCGGCGTCTACCCCTGCGGCGAAGGCGCAGGCTACGCAGGCGGCATCGTCTCCGCCGCCGTCGACGGCATCCGCATCGCCGCGAAGATTATTGCTGAGTATAGGATTTGAAAGGGAGTTCGCGGGGAAACCCTTTTTGAAAAAAGGGTTTCCCAGAAGACTTACGCAGTAAGTCTTCACCCTTCCCAAAAACTTTCAGACTATTGTGTTGACAGAGTGTGTGCAGATTGTTTGTACTGTAAATTTTGTTATCCCAAATCCCTTTTCATAGATTAAAGCTTTTTGAAAGGGGTTCGGGGAAACGGAGGAACGGACTTCCTCCATTTCTCGAAAAAGTTTTCCCCGAGAAACATCATTTTCCAAAGGAGAACCCTATGCGACAGAGGGCTGTTGTGGTTAAAACGGAAGGAAAGATTGCTGAGATTGAGGTCAGCCGGGCGTCGATGTGTGACGGATGCCAGAAGAATGGCGGATGTGAGCATCACTGTGAGCTGTCCGGACTGATTGCGGGCAGCGGAAAGACAATGAAAACTACTGCGCAGAATAAAATCGGAGCGGAACCGGGGGACACCGTGGAGGTGGAAACTGACAGCACGAAGGTTCTCGGATACGCCGCACTTGTGTTTATGATGCCGATTTTCGTCTGTGCGGTCTTTTATTTTATTGCGGACGCCGTTTTTACCGCGGAAGTGCCTGCTCTCATCGCCGCTGCAGCGGGATTTGTCCTGGCGTTTGCCGGCATTTATCTCTTTGACCGTTCCCGGAAAAAATCTCTTCCGGACATTGCCGTTGTCGAGATCGTACGACGTGCGGGGCAGCCGGAAGCGGACGAATAAATTTCAAAGGAGACCTACGCAATATGAAATACATCACTCCCGAACTCACCACCGACCGCCTGATCCTGAAGCGCGGCTCCTTTGACGACTATGTAAAGGTCTACGAATACAATTTCACCAAGCTCCGCGATATCTGCGGCGAATTCGAATTCGTGAAACAGGATCCCGCGAAGCTCGTCGGCTACGATACCTATGCCGACGAAGAAGAGGACGTTTTCGACTGGATCGCCTATCTCAAAGACGGCACCCCCGCCGGCAATATTGTTGCCGACCGCGTCGACCGTGAGCTGAACTCCATCGAACTTGCCTACAATCTCCATCCCGCCTACTGGGGAAACGAATACATGAAGGAAGCCGTCATCGAAATCTGCCGCTATCTTTACGGCATCGGCTTCGACAACATCCTCTGCGGCTATTCCGAAGGAAACCGCAAATCAAAGCGCGTCTGCGAAAAGGTCGGCTTCAAGCCGTACAAAACCATCGAAAATGCGTGGGTCAAGAACGGTACCCCTATCACCGACTACCAGTGCATCCTCTCCAAGGAAGACTTTTTCAAACTTTATAAATGACGATGATAATAAAAATTTATATATAAAGAAAGAGAATACTAATGCGCTATAAGAACAAATGGGTCGTCGCGGCATCTCGTGAACAGATGAGCGGCAGCCTGATCGTACGGGAAATTTCCCGCGACCTCGGCATCCGTCTTCCCACCGCACAGCTCCTCGTGAACCGCGGGTGCCTGACTCCCTCGGATGCGCGGAGCTTCCTGCTCAAAGAAACCGAACAGCTTCACGATCCGTTTGAAATGGAGGATATGGACAGCGCCGTCTACCGGATCCTCGAAGCCGTGGAGGAAAATGAAAAGATCGTCATCTTCGGCGACTACGACGTCGACGGTGTGACCTCCGTCAGCATCCTCTACCTCTACCTGAAAAGCATCGGCGCGGATGTGTCCTACTACATCCCCTGCCGTTCCGGCGAAGGCTACGGCATGTCCGAAGGCGCGGTCCGCAAACTCGCTGACGAAGGCTGTCAGCTCATCGTCACCGTCGATACGGGCATCACTGCCGTCGCCGAAGCCGAACTCATCCGTGAACTCGGCATGGAGCTGATCGTCACCGACCACCACGAGTGCCATACCGAGATCCCTGACGCCGCTGCCGTCGTCAATCCGAGACGCCCCGACTGTCCGTATCCGTTCAAGGAACTTGCGGGCGTCGGCGTCGTTTTCAAGCTCCTCTGCGCACTCGAAGCCGTACGCAGTCCCGAGGACACCATGACCGAATGCGTCAAAAGGATCTCGAAGGAGTACTGCGATCTCGTCGCCATCGGCACCGTCGCCGATGTCATGCCCATCCGCGACGAAAACCGTCTCATCGTCAGCTATGGGCTTCAGCTCATCGACATGACCGACCGCCCCGGTCTGATCGAACTGATCGAAGCAACCCGTACCGAATCAAAGTACAACACCAAAAAGAAGATCACCGCGACCTTTATCGGATACACCATCGCGCCGCGCATCAACGCTGCCGGACGGATCCGCGATGCTTCCATTGCCGTGGAACTGTTTCTGTCCCCCGACCGGGAGACCGCCGCACCCATCGCACGCCGCCTGTGCGACATCAACCACGAACGTCAGGCGGAAGAAAACAAGATCATCGAATCCGCGTATGCGCAGATCACCGAATCCCATGATTTCGAACGTGATCCGGTGATCGTTCTCGAGGACGAAACGTGGCACCACGGCATCATCGGCATCGTCGCGTCCCGCATCACGGAAAAATACGGCTGCCCATCCATCCTCATTTCCTTTGAAGGAAGCGGAGAGGGCGGGGAAGACGGCAATCTCGGAAAAGGTTCCGGACGCAGCGTCAAGGGATTCAACCTCGTCGACGGGCTCGGCGAGTGCTCCGACCTTCTCGTCAAATACGGCGGACACGAACTGGCTGCCGGACTCACCATCCGCCGCGAAGACCTCCCCGAGTTCCGCCGCCGTCTGAACGAATGTGCCCGCCATCACCTCTCCGGTACGGACATCCAGCCGGCGCTCGAAGCCGACTGCGAACTTTATCCCGCCGACATCACGATGGAACAGGCGAACGAACTGTATTACCTCGAACCTTACGGTGTGTCCAACCCGCCGCCGGTGTTCGTCCTGCACAACGTCCAGCTGTATGACACCGCCCTTGTCGGCGGAGGCAAGCATACCCGCCTGACCCTGCGGATCGGTTCCTCCTACGTCAGCGCGATGTGCTTCCGCCAGACGCTCACCGACCTCGATCTCTATTCCGGCGATCTCGTGGACGTCATGTTCACCCTCGATATCAACGAATTCCAGAACCAGCGCTCCATCCAGCTCGTCGTCAAGGATATCCGCCTGACCAAAGCGCAGTTTGACGCCGAAAACGCGGATATTACCCTGTTCCGCACGATCTGGGCGGGGACACCGCCGCGTGACATCCCGCTCGGCCGCCGTACCGCCGCCGATATCGTCCCGACGCGCGAGGAATTCGGTGTGGTCTACAGCCTGCTCAAGCGTGAACTGCGCCTCGAACATGAGGTGTTCAGCATCCGCGCACTTCTTCACCTTCTCCGCTCCGGCGGAACGGCATTCAACTACGTCAAACTGAAGTTCATTCTCCTCAGCCTCCGCGAACTGGAGCTGATCGCCATCGAGACTCTGACAGAAAACGAAGAGCATGAACTGTACGCCTTCCGCTGCATCCCGACGAAAACGAAGACCAACCTCGATAAATCCGGCATTTACCGGAAGCTGAAAAACGACTTCGGCGTGATTCAGTGACCCGACCGGAAGCCGGAAGAAAGACAAAGAATATCTTATGAACAACGAAGACAAAACCGAACGCGGCGAATTCGCCGGCATTGAAAAAATTCTGACCGTTCTCGAAAAAAGCGAAAAGCATTACGACATCGAAAAGATTGAACGTGCCTATCTGTACGCGAAGACTCTCCACGAAGGGCAGTTCCGGGTGAGCGGGGAACCGTACATATCTCATCCGATCGCCGTTGCGGAGATCGTCACCGGTCTCGGGCTGGACACCGATTCCATCTGCGCGGCATTCCTCCACGATACCGTTGAAGACTGCCCCGACAAAACCGACCTTGACATCATCCGTACCCGCTTCGGTGAGGACGTGGCGATGCTCGTCGACGGCCTGACCAAGATGAAGGTCATCAACGTCGAGGACAAGGAAGAAGCAAACATGGAAAACATCCGTAAAATGCTTCTCGCCATGTCCAAGGATATCCGTGTTATCTTCATCAAGCTCTGCGACCGTCTCCACAACATGCGTACCCTCGGCGTCAAGATCGACGCCAAGCGCCGTACCACCGCGCTCGAGACCATGCACGTCTATGCGCCGCTCGCGCACCGTCTCGGTATGCAGCGCATCAAACAGGAACTCGAAAACCTCGCACTGTCCTACCTCGACCCGATCGGCTACGAAGAAGTCTCAAGCGACATCGAACGCAAGTACGGTCTGAACCAGAACTTCATCGAAAACACCCGCGCCGTCGTCTCCGAAAAGCTGGAGGAATACAATATCAACTTTACGCTCGAAGGACGCGTCAAGACGGTTTACTCCATCTACCGCAAGATGTTCAAGCAGAACAAGAGCTTCGACGAAATCTACGACTTCTACGCGATCCGCATCATCGTGGACACCGAACTGGAGTGCTATACCGCGCTTGGTATCATCCACGAAATGTTCAAGTCCATTCCCGGACGCTTCAAGGACTACATTTCCACGCCGAAGACGAACATGTATCAGTCCCTCCATACGACGGTCATCGGCCGCGACGGTATCCCGTTCGAGGTACAGATCCGTACCCGTGAGATGCACCACATCGCCGAATACGGTATTGCTGCGCACTGGAAGTACAAATCCGGCGCGAACAGCAAAGAGGACATCGACAAGAAGCTCACGTGGATCTCCCGCCTCATCGACACCGAAAACGGCGCGATCGACAACGAAGACTTCATGCACGCTCTCAAGATCGACATCTTCAGCGACGAAACCTTCGTCTTCACCCCGAAGGGTGACGTCATCGCCCTTCCGCAGAACTCCACTCTCATCGACTTCGCGTACGCGATCCATTCCGAAGTCGGCAACAAGATGGTCGGCGCGAAGATCAACGGCATGATCTCCCCGATCGACCGCGTTCCGCAGACCGGTGAAATTATCGAGATCCTCACGTCCTCCTCGTCCAAGGGACCGAGCCGCGACTGGCTCAAGATCGTCAAGACGAGCGAAGCGCGCGCAAAGATCCGCCAGTGGTTCAAGAAGGAAAAGCGTCCCGAAAATATCAAATTCGGTCTTGCGGAACTCGATAAGGAATTCTCGAAGTTCCGCGTCAAGCCGACCGAAGACCAGAAGACCGAGATCATCGCCGCTACCGCGCGCCGTCTCGGCATGGCGATTCCGGAGGATCTCCTCAACGCCATCGGCTTCAACGGCATTGCAATGACCAAGGTTATGGCGAAACTCAAGGATGAATACGAACGCATCGTCAAGCCCGACGAAGCGCCGCCGGTTACCGAAACCGAACAGATCCAGACCCAGAAATCCAAGAAGATCCGCTCCAACAGCGGCATCATTATCGACGGCGAATACGGATGCGAAGTCAAGTTCGCGAAGTGCTGCAACCCGCTTCCGGGCGATAAGGTCATCGGCTTCATTACCAAGGGCTACGGCGTCTCCATCCACAAGCACGACTGTCCGAATGTTATCGACGGCAAGAAAAATCCCGCTTTCGCCGACCGCTGGCTCCGCGCCGAATGGGACAGCGACGTCCTGTCCGCGTCCACGCAGAACAAGGCACTGTTTGAAGCGATGATCCAGGTTCACGCCGAAAAGGACATCATGCTTCTCGCAAACATCACGGCCACCCTTGCCGACATGAAAGTCTCCCTCCTGTCCATCAACACGCAGAAGAGCGACGAGACTGACATCATCATCAATCTGACCGTCGGATGTAAAAACGTCGAACACTTCAACTCGATCATGTCCCGTCTCAAGTCCATCAACCACGTACACAGCATTACGAGAGGATTTGCATAATGATTATCGAACGCATCATCTTCCTGTCGGACGTCCACGACTGTCACATTGACTGGTACGGCACGAAAACTGCCGACCGCATGGAAAAAATGGTGAAGGACATCGCAGAACGTCAGAAAACCCACCCCGCCGACCTGTTCATCATCCTCGGCGACGTTTCCCTCGATTTCTGGATGTGGAACGAAAAAGGCTCGTACCTCCGTACGCCGTCCGTTTCCAACACCGATCATTTTGTGAAAAATTACATGACCCGTCTGCCGGGTCCCGCGTACATCATCCCGGGCAACCACGAGCAGTACGGAAACGAAAAATGGATGGAACTTACCGGCTGTCCCCGCTCCTACATTATCGAAGGCGGGAACGCTGTGTTCATCCTCCTCGACAATTTTGCCGGCAATCTCGACCCGACCGAACACAGCGACGGCACCCACACGCAGACCAACTGCGACATGGTGAAGCACGTCCTCGAACAGTATCCGGAATACCTCATCTTCCTCTGCGCACATCACTTTGACCCCGCGACGGAAAGTGAGGAATTCCGCGAGCTTCTCGCGGAAAACGACCAGATCGTTGCCCTGTTCCAGGGACATACCCACCTGTCGAACGTTATTCCCGGTGACGAACGCACCGGCGGCAAGCCGATCCTCCAGACCGGCAACTACAGCTATACCGGCGTGAAAGGCGATCCGTCCGCCTCTTTCTGGGGCTGGCGCGAACTCGAATTCGAGGACGACGGCACGATCCGTTCGTTCTATCACGTACCGGAAAGCCACGCCCGCCACGGAGAGGGAACCGTTGACGTCGAAGAACACGATCAGGACGAATGGGAAATCTGCATCCCGTTTGACGAAGACTATGAATACGACGAGGAGGAATAACTCATGAAGATCACCTACATCGGCACTGCCGCATCCGAAGGACTTCCCGCACTGTTCTGCCAGTGCCCGATCTGCGACGCCGCCCGCAAAAACATGGGCAGGGAATTCCGCGGACGCTCGGGCATCTGCGTCAATGACAAACTGCTCGTCGATTTCCCGCCGGACATCTACTACGGCGCGGCAAGAGCGGGCGTTGACCTTGCGCAGATTGAAGATATCGTCGTCACCCACTCCCACGAAGACCATTTCGACGCATACGAACTCTCCACCCGCCGTGAACCGGTATACTGTAAACGTAAAGCAGCGGGGCTGCTTCACGTTTACGGCAACCTCAGCACCGGCGCGAAGCTGAACGGCTACGTTCCGGGTTCTGCCGAGGGGCACGGCGAATCCCACGGACTCGCATTCGACTACGCGAAGTCGTTCGAACCCATCGAAACGGGTGCGGGCGTCACCGTCACCATGCTTCCCGCTGACCACGACAAACATCAGGAATGCCGCATGATGTTCATCGTCGAGAACGCGACCGGCAAGACCTTCCTCTACGGACATGACACCGGCCTGTTCCCCGAGGAAACGGTCGAATTCCTGAGGGGGAAGCGCTGCGACCTCATCAGCCTCGACTGTACGAACGTCCTGCTCGGCGACGAAAACGACCGCAACCACATGGGACTCAAAGCCGACATCCACATGCGTCAGATTCTCACTGACAACGGCACCGCAGACGAAAACACGAAATTCATCGTCCACCACTTCTCCCACAACGGCTTCATCCCGAACGGAGAAGTCTGCAGTCAGCCCGATTTCGAAAAAATGGCCGCCGACCACGGCTTCACCATGTCCTATGACGGCATGAAAGTTGAAATCTAAAAATCTGCACAAATTTTGTTATCTATAATAGTTTAAAGTTTTTTGAAAGGGGTCCGGGGAAAACTTTTTTTCAAAAAAGTTTTCCCCGGGAAACTCATATTCCCATGAAAGCAATTTTACAGCGTATCTCCGAAGGGAAGGTTGTGATTGACGGTGAAACCGTTGCGCAGTGCGGCAGGGGGCTGATGATCCTGCTCGGCGTGGCGCAGGGCGATACCGAAGCGGATGCCGATCTTCTCGCGGCAAAAATTGTGAAAATGCGCATTTTTGCCGACGAAAACGATAAAATGAATCTGTCCGTAGCCGACATCGGCGGCGGAGTCATGGTCGTCCCGAACTTCACTCTCCTCGCTTCCTACCGCAAGGGCAACCGTCCCGATTACATGCAGTCCGCCGCTCCAGACGAAGCAAAGCGCCTGTTCGAATATTTCACCTCGCTGATCGCGAAGGAAATTCCGGACACCACGCACGGTCAGTTCGGCGCGGACATGAAGGTTTCCATCACCAACGACGGTCCCTGCACCATTCCGATGGATTCCGAAGTACTGAAACAGCCCAAGAGACAGTAAACATAAACTATGATCGTAAAAGTAAACGGAAACGTAAAGCCTTATTACGTCCAGACCATTGCTATGATTTTCTTTCCGGGAGCAAAATTTCCGGAAAATGAAGAACTCACCCCCGAAACCGTCGTTCTGACCCTTGACATGACCGAGACGGACACCGGCGTTCACTCCGCCGTGACCATTGCGCAGGGGGAAACTTCGGTCTCCGCCGAAGCCGATGCCGCATGGACAAAGTCCGACGACCGTGACCACGTCCGCAAGCTCTCGTCCGGCGAAGCCCTGCTGAACGCGGGAGCAAAATTTACCGGCTACACTCCGCCGTGGGGCATTCTCACGGGGGTACGTCCGGCGAAAGTTGCGTCGGAACTGTTCGAACACGGGTTCACCCCCGACGAAGCCGCCGCTGTCATCGCGGAGGAATACTTTGTCACGGAAAAGAAAGCGAAACTCGCCGTCGCCGTCGCCGCATCTGAAGCGAAACTTGCGAACGATGCCGCACGACGGGAATGCAGCGTATACGTCGGGATCCCGTTCTGTCCGACGCGGTGCGCATACTGCTCGTTTGTTTCGTACACCTCGCCGAACCTGCTCAAACTCATCCCCGATTATCTCGTTGCCCTTGCGCGTGACATCGACAACATCTTCGGAACCATCCGCGAACTCGGCATGAACGTCGCGACGATCTACATCGGCGGCGGGACACCGACCATCCTGACTCCCGACCAGCTTGCGTTCCTGCTTTCGAAAATCCGGGAACACGTTACCGACGTGCGCGAATTTACCGTGGAAGCGGGACGTCCGGACACTATCACCGCCGACAAGCTGACGACCCTTGCGGACTACGGCGTCGACCGCATCAGTGTGAACCCGCAGTCGCTCAACGACGATGTCCTCCGCAGCATCGGACGTGCGCACGACACGGAAATGTTTTACCGTGCGTACGAAACGGCGAAGGCGAGCGGCATCAAAAACATCAACGTCGACCTCATCGCCGGACTGCCGAACGACACCGTCGATTCCTTCCGGAATACGGTCGACCGCATTGTTGCGCTTGATCCCGAGAACATCACCGTCCACACGTTCAGCGTGAAGCGTTCGGCGGAACTCCGTTCCGAAGGCGTGTTCGACCGGAGCGGGGACATTGCCGCCGCCAGCGTGGACTATTCGCAGACCGTCCTGCCCGATGCGGGATACCTCCCGTATTACATGTACCGCCAGAAGAACACCGTCGGCAATCTCGAGAACGTCGGCTACGCGAAGCTCGGTCATGAAGGGCTGTACAACGTGTACATGATGGAAGAAGTTCACAGCATTTTCGCCGCCGGAGCTTCTGCGATGACCAAATTCGTCTCGCTGCCGACCGAAACCGGCGTCCGCATCGAACGTGTCGCCGAACCGAAGTACCCCTACGAATACCTCCGCGACCACGACGGCGAAACCGGACAGCACCGCCGCGACCTTCTGAAACAGTCCGCACTTGAGTTTTTCGGTAAGTAGGAGATGAGGACAACGGTGAGAAACTTTTTGAAAAAAGTTTCTCACCGGACCCCACTTCAAAAACTTTCAATCTGGAAAAGGGAAACTCATGAAACATTATAATCTGCAGATTTATACCCCCGAAGAAGCCGGACGGTTTGTGCGGGAGTGCGAGACGGATTTCCGTACCCGTCTGGACGGCGTGGTCAGCGCCGTGCTGGAAGAGAACGATCTCCGCACCATTGCACTTTCCGGTCCGACCTGCTCCGGCAAAACCACCACTGCCGACCGGCTGATCGAACAGATCCACGCGTCCGGCCATCACGCGGTGGTCATCTCCATCGACGATTTTTTCCATGACCGGAACGACCGCAACCGCGTCGACCTCGAACCGCCGGATTACGATTCCGTGGATGCGATCGACCTCGATTATCTTGACGTGTTTCTCACTCGTCTGCGGAACCGTCAGAGCGTTCTGGTTCCGAAATACGATTTTACCGCCACCCGCCGCGTCGGATATCACGAATATCTTCCCGATCCGCTGGATATATATGTAATTGAAGGAATCCAGGCGGTCTATCCCGAAGTCACCGCACGGTTGGGCGAATATCGCAGCATCTTCATTTCCGTCACCGACGACGTATCGGTGAACGGTGTGACCTTCGGACGGCACGAAATCCGTCTCCTGCGCCGCATCGTCCGCGATTACAATTTCCGCGGCGCGACGCCGGAGTTCAGCTTCCACCTCTGGGACGGCGTACGCCGGAACGAGGAGAAAAACATCTTCCCGAATGCGGGATATTGTGACTTCTACCTCAACTCGTTCCTGCCGTACGAACTGTTCGTCCTCCGGAAGCACGCACTTCCGCTGCTCGCCGAAGTTCCGCAGACCAGCGGACACCGTCCCGCCGCAGATGAACTGGCGGAAAAGCTGTCCGCGCTGCCCGGACTGCCGTTTGACGACCGCACGATTCCGCAGAATTCGGTCTTCCGTGAATTTATCGGATAACCTTTGACGGAGGTCGGCGTGACTGAAACAAGCCGGAAACGGAACGGAGTTTATCAAAAGCAAGAGAACGGAACCGCAAAACCACGGAACAGAAACCGCTCGTTTTTCTCGGGCGTGATGATCCTCACCGTGTCGAATCTGCTCGTGAAGGTCACGGGACTCCTCTTCAAGATCCCGATGAACCGCATCGTCGGCGACACGGGAATGGGGTATTTCAACTCCGCCTACTCGATCTATACGTTCTTTTATATGCTCTCGACGTCCGGACTTCCCGTCGCGCTGGCGGTTATGGTGTCGGAAAAACGTGCGGCAGGGAACATCACTGCCGCGAAAACGATCTACCGTACCGCTCTTGCACTGTTTGCCGCGGGCGGACTCGGCGTGTTTCTGCTGATGTTTTTCGCATCCGGAGGCCTTGCCGGGTTGATCCGTTCCGACAAATCCGCCCTGTCCGTTGCCGTTGCCGCCCCGACGATGCTGTTCATCTGCATCTCAAGCGCTCTGCGCGGCTATTTTCAGGGTTGCGGCAGCATGGTACCGACAGCGGTGTCGCAGCTGATCGAAGCCGTCGGCAAACTGGTGATCGGGATCGCCGCTGCCGTGTACGCCATCCGCATGGGGTATGGCATTCACGTCATCGCCGCATATGCCGTAGCGGGGCTGACGCTCGGTTCGTTTGCCGGAATGGTGTATCTGCTGATCGCAAAATTCCTGCGCGGCGACCGCGATCTTCTTCCGGACGACCTTGTGATCCGGAACGAACCGGTCCCGTACCGCGATATTCTCCGGAGATTTCTGAAAATCTCTCTCCCGATCACGGTCAGCGCGTCCGTCATGAGCCTGACGAACATGATTGACACCGCACTTATCCAGCGAGTCCTTCAGCATGCCGGATGGACGGCGGAGGAAGCCGCGACCCTGTTCGGCAATTATACTTCGCTTGCTGTCCCGATGTTCAACCTGCCGCCGGTGTTCGTCTACCCGATCGCATACTCCATCGTCCCCGCCGTCGCCGCCGCTCTGTCATCCGGTGAAATAAAAAAAGCATCGGACGCCGTCGGAATGTCCCTGCGTGCCGCCGTCCTCATCGGGATGCCGTGTGCTCTCGGGTTGACCGTCCTTGCCGATCCGGTGCTCTGCATCTTCTATAAAGCCGAATCCGCGCATCTCGCGTCACCTCTGCTGACTCTTCTCGCACCGTCGTCGTTCTTTGTCTGCATCCTTGCGGTCACGAATTCAATCCTGCAGAGCTGCGGGGAAGAACGCAAACCGGTGATCTCGATGCTGTGCGGCGCTGCCGTGAAATGTGTGTCGAGCGTCGTTTTATTGCAGAAATGCGGCATTGCGGGCGCACCCGTTTCCACCTTTCTGTGCTACCTCACCGTGACGGTCATCAACCTCGCGTTTGTCGTGAAATGCACGGGGATCCGACCGGATTTTTCGAAAATTTTCTTCCTTCCCGCCGTCGCAGGACTGGCGTGCGCGGTCACGGCCGCCGCAGTCAACGGACTGTTCGCGCCGTTTTCGGGTAAACTCGCGTGTTTTGCCGCGATTTTCGCCGGAGCCGTTGTCTACGCCGCGATCCTTCTCGTGAGCGGGAACGTCACCATAGACGAAATCAAAACGATTGTAACAGGAGCAAAAAAATAAGACCATGAACCGAACGGATGAACTGAAAAATAAACTGAAAAACGAATCCAGACACGACTTCAATTCCCTCCGCGAACTGGTGGAAATTCTCCGGAGCGAAGGCGGCTGTCCGTGGGACCGCGAACAGACCCACGCATCCATCCGAGCCGACATCATTGAGGAAACCTACGAAGTCATCGAAGCCATTGACAACAGCGACCCGGCGCTTCTCCGTGAAGAACTCGGCGACGTGATGTTCCAGGTGATGTTCCACAGCCGCATCGAAGAAGAGGAAGGACGATTCACCGTCGAGGAGGTCGTTCATGACATCTGCGAAAAGATGATCGTCCGCCATCCGCACGTTTTCGGCACCGTCGAAGTCTCGGGCACGGGCGAAGTCCTCGACAACTGGGACAAAATCAAGAAAGAAGAAAAGAGCCGCAAAACGGCGCGTCAGTCCATGGAAGCCGTTCCGAAGCAGCTCCCGACCCTCATGCGCGTTCAGAAGATCGCAAAAAAGGCGCGCAAGGACAACTACGATTTCGGAACCGACGCCGAACTTGCCGCAAAGCTGCAGAAACTGACCGCAAAGCTCGCCGTTACGGCGGACGAGGAAGAAAAGCAGGAGCTCCTGAACGAGATCATTTTCACTTCCGCCGTTATGAGCCGGACCGACACCGAAAAGGCGGTCGGCGACATGACCGACGAATTTATTAAGAACTACCCCGAAACAACGGAGGCTTAAAACATGAGACTTGACAAATTTCTGAAAGTATCCCGTATCATCAAGCGCCGCACCGTGGCAAACGAAGCCTGCGACACCGAGCACGTCGAAGTCAACGGCAAGCGCGCGAAGGCATCGTACGACGTCAAGGAAGGCGACATCATCGCCGTTACCTACGGCGAACGTACCCTGAAGATCCGCGTGGTCGACGTCCGCGAACACGCCGCAAAGGCCGACGCCGCGTCCATGTACGAAGTGATTCAATAAGAGAAGTTTCGTGGGGGAACCTTTTTTGAGGAAAAAGGTTCCCCCTGAGACTTCCGACGGAAGTCTCGTCCCTTCCAAAAACCTTTTTATGCTGAATAATATTGACATATCTTTGGATGCAGCCGCATATAATCAAACATAAACAAAAAGTTTTTGAATTCCTTTATTCAATTCAATTGTATCAAAGTTTTTGAAGAGGGGTTCGGGGAGAAACTTTTTTCAAAAAGTTTCTCCCCGATTAATTTCACTCAAAAGGAGGAGTGGATTATGGAGCAGAACGGACAGGATGTATGCCTTTTTTCGCGCAGACGAATGGAGCTCACGGGAATTTCGGAGGTGGACAGCTTCACCGACGGGCAGATCACCGTCACGTCGGAGCTCGGGATGATCGCGGTGGAAGGGAAGAATCTGAAAATCGAGAGCTTCAACACCGAGCACGGTACCCTGAAGATCAACGGCGAATTCGACAGCTTTTACTACTACAGCAGACCGGATACGGACGGGAAAAAGGGGATTTTCTCAAAACTGTTCCGCTGATGCGGAAGAAAACGGACGCTCATGGAACTCTTTATCGGAAAACAGCTTCAGGTTGTTGGTTATTCTTTCATTTTAGGGTTGATTTTCGGCGGGTTATACGATATAATAAGAATAATCCATATTATATGCGGAATTGCGTCGTATGCAGGAAACTATGAAGATTCCGGTACGGAAACGGGGATGAAGCGCGGAAAAATTCCGTTTCTGCTGTTTTTCCTCTGTGACGCGGTGTATATGCTCACCGTCACGGCCGTGTTCTCCGTCTTCCAGTACTGGCAGATGAACGGGACGTTCCGGCTGTTTGTCCTTCTGTCCGTGACCGCCGGATTTGCCGTGTGGCATGTGACCGCCGGACGGGTGGTGACGGCGTGTTCGGAGGCGATCGTGCGTCTGCTGCGACTTGCCGCCCGATGGCTTCTGATCCGACCCGTGTGTATGCTGTACGGCATTCTCCGGAAGATGCTCCTCTTTGTGTATCGGCAGACGGCGGGACGCATGGTGCGCCGGTTCCGTCAGGGAATCCGTTCCGTTCGTTCGGATCACATCCGCAGAAACTTCAGAAACGATATCCGATTTTCGGACGGAAAGAGCCGGACGAAAATGATCGGTCGAAAATAAAAGGAAACCAACATGAAACTTCTGTCTCAGAATATGTTTGTGCGCTTCGCCGTGCTGATCTTCACCATCGTGTGTGTGGTCAGTCTGGTTGTTCTGCGCCTTGAAAACAATGAAAAGAAAACGCAGGCGGATGTCCTTCGCGGCAGCGTGGAAGAAATGGAAAACTACATCAGCGAACTCGAAGCAGATATCGCAAAGCCTTTCGATGACGAATACGTCGCGGAAATTGCCCACAGCGAGCTTGGTCTCCGTTACCCTCAGGAGGTCATCTTCTACAGCGACGGCGAAGGCTGATTTCGAGCGGAATAACGTTTCCCGGGGAAAACCTTTTCCAGAAAAAGGTTTTCCCCACGTTGCTTTCAGCAGAAACTGCGGCAGCGGATATATTCAATGAAAAAGAGTAAAAAACATGGAAAAAAAGACAAACATCAAGTATATTTCGAAAATCGTATGGCTGGCGCTGGTCCTGTCGCTGGCGGCCGCTCTGGTGACGGCACATCTGTACCGCGAGAAATCCGCCGAACATGTGGAAGCCGCCGGGCAGGTGGAATCCCTATCCTCCGATGTGGTGGATCTCGAAGCGGAAATCAGTGAACTGACCCGTCAGATCGAAGCACTGGAGAACAAGGTCACCGACGTGCAGGAAGATTACACCGAACTGCAGGACGAGCACAGCAGTCTTCAGTCGGACTACACGGAACTGCGCAGCGATTACACGGAGCTGACCGCGGATGTCAGCAGTGTCACGGACGAGCTGTCCGCGAAGGAAAGCGAGCTCAGCACCGCAGTCAGCGATCTGGAGGCGAAAAGCCGCCGCATCACTTCGCTCGAAAAGCGTCTGACCCGTCAGATGAGCCGGTACGACGACGCCGTGACGGAAAAGGATCAGCTTTCCACCGAGATCGCCGATCTTGAGGAACAGATCGCCCTTCTGGAAGCGGATATTTACCGTCTGCGCACCGCCGCCGCGATCCAGTCCGCCGAGCTGAAGGCAGCACAGGCAGCGCAGGAAGCCGCGGAACGTGCCGCTGCCGAAGCCGCAGCGGCGGAACCGGTGTGGGAACCCGCTCCCGAGCCGGAATCTCTGCCCGCTCCCGAGCCGGAACCCGAACCGGAACCTGAACCGGTTCCCGCCTACATACCGAGCGGGGAAGCGACCGTGGAGGAACTCATGCGTCTTCTGCAGTACGGCGCACCGATGAAATGGTACCGGAACGCGAACGGCTCGCTTTATCAGGCACCGGCAAAATTCACGGCGTTCGGCTACTGCGACCTCACCACCGGCGAAACGATCACCTATAACGCCGACACAGTTTATTATTCCGCGAGCCTGATCAAGGCACCGTATATCTATTCCGTCCTTCTCGAAGTGTCCGAATTCGAAAAAACGGCACAGCGCGACGAGGAAGGGAACATCGTCTACGGCGAAGGCGAGGAAAAATACAACCTCGACGAAATGTGGACGTTCGATCCCGAAACCATGATGGAGGAAGGCTCCGGCGAGATCAAGGCGATGCCCGCCGGAACACAGATGACGTGGAAGGAACTGTTTGCCTACGTCCTGCTGTGGAGCGACAATGTCGCGTGGAACCAGATCATGGACCGCTTCGGGTTCGGTACGTTCTACAGCCTGGTCGGACAGCTCGGAATACAGGGGACTTCCTCGGATTTCATGGACCTCTCTGCGAACGACTGCCTCAAATTCATGAAAGAGATCTACCAATTCTTCGAAACCGGTGACCGCTGGGCACAGTTCATGAAGGAAAACATGATGAAATCGAAGCATAATGTTATGATCTGTGCGTCGTTCCCGGCAGGCACCGTCCCGCACAAATACGGCTGGGATACGGATTCCTACCATGATATGGGGATCATCTACGACGAACATCCCTACCTCCTCGTCATCATGACCGATCTCCACGACGGTTCCCAGACGGACAACGCGTTTGTTCATTCCGTCGTCGAGATGGCAAAACAGATCCACGCCAAGCGTTACGGCAGTTGAATTCTCATATCCTGAGAAAAATTCTCACAAAATGAGTTATGGTGTTTGTCACAGAAATGCGGTATACTTGAATCACCGGGAAAGACCGCCAGCCGGCGGCAGAATTTCAGAAAAACGAGGAATACCCACATGAAACTCAACCTTGGTGATAACATCCGCACGTACCGCCGCGCGATGGACATGACGCAGGAACAGCTTGCCGAACAGCTCGGCGTGTCGTTCCAGTCGGTCAGCCGCTGGGAAAACGGCACGACCTACCCCGATATGGAACTTTTGCCCGCGCTGGCGCGCATTTTCTCCGTGACGGTCGATGCGCTTCTCGGCGTGAGCGACGAGGAACGCCGGATACAGTTCGAAGCCGTCTGTGAAACGCTGAAAAAGGAACTGTATGCGGAGAAAAAGAACGAAGAATCCATCACCGCGGTTCTGCGTGAACTGCGCCGCGACTACATGGAATTTTTCTTCAACGATACCTATTATTTTACTGATCTCCGGCAGAGCGGTGCGTACCGGCTTCCCGCCGTGATGCAGGAAGTCCGCCTGATTTTTGATGAGATCATCCGCAAATGCGACAGCAATTTTGTCAAGAGTTTTTTCATTGAACAGATGGCTGAGATGGAAGACGAAGAGCACATCGTCCCGTTTCTCCGTCAGAACGCCACCGCTGCCGACCTTTCCGGCAATGAGCTGCTCCGCCGCAGATATCTTTTCCGCGGGGAATACGATAAACTCGATAAACTCCGCCAGGCGCATCTGTACGAACTGCTCGATGAACTCTGCGGCAACGGCACCGTATGGTACATCCGGGATAAAAACGACTATTCCGCGGAATACTGCCGGTATGTCAACGACGCCTGCCTCGGTGTTCTCCATTCGGTCTGCGGGCTCACACCCGATCCGAAGAATCCCGTCACCGGCAACGGTTCCCTCGACGTGTTCGCGGACATCCGGCTCAATCTCGGCGCAAAACGCGCCGCAGCATACGCAGGTACGGGAGACATCGAAGAAGCTCTTGTCACTCTGGAAGACTGGATTTCTCTGTTCGAGAAGGTGATGGCGGCAGCCGACGGCACCGGAGTGCGCTGCACCTCTCCCGCAATGGACGCGTTTGCTCCGGAAGTCACGAGCTTCTGGATCCCGATCGCGTGGAAAAACTGCGAAGAACGCTTTGCACTTCTGCAGGAGTCCGGCGAACATACCTATCTCAGCCTCTGCGAACCCGGGCATTTCTACGGAGATCAGTACGGTTTGTTTGACCCGTCCGGCTACCTCTGCTATTTCGCTCCGGATTTCAAAGGTGCCTTTCTCAACCCGCGCTGGTTCGACTCCATCCGTGAAAATCCCCGGTTTCAGGCCGTTCTCGACCGCCTTCACAACCTGATCGAAACCCGCGAACTCACCGGAACATAAAAACCGTGAGTTCGACGGGGAAAAACTTTTTGAAAAAAGTTTCTGAGGCTGCGCAGCAGACTCGTCCGAACCCCTTTTCAAAACTTTCAGGTAAATAAAGGAACAAGATGCAGTGCAAATCCAACAACAACTCCACACAAACTTTGTCATTTTGTCCAGTTTGAAGTTTTTTGAAAGGGGACGAGAACTCCGTCGAACTCACGTTAAAAAACTCCCCTTCGTCAAGGAGGAATCCTATGAAATTCACCCGTCTTCTCGCCGCCGCACTTGCCGCGCTCTGTCTGATGTCCTGTCAGACCGATCCGGTCGCACCGGAATCGTCTGCCGCAGCCACTGCGGAAACCGCCTCGAAAACTCCGCTGCAGTCCCTTGTCGACCTCTTCACGCCGGAACCGGGCATCACCGACGACCCCATCGTGCTGATCGCCTGTTCCGATCTTCAGCATTCCTCCGGACACGAAACCGCTGTACAGACGGTGAAGGAAATCCTCGGTGAAATCCGCGATGCCGGCTATGACCGCGCCGACGGCGCCTTCTTCTGCGGCGACTACAACTGGGCGTTCGACGGCTCCGTTCCCGGACTGTATACTCTCCGCAAAGCGGTACAGCGGAAATTCGATATGGAAAAGGACGATTTCATTGTCGTTCAGGGCAACCATGACCCCGCCGATACCCCCGGGCTGTCCCCCGGCGGCGCAAACGATACCGACGATTTCGGCGTTTTTATCATCCACAACGACGATTATATGTGGTACAACAAGAAAAAACAACCCGTCATCGACGTTTCGGAGCGGCTGAAAGCCTACCTTGACGAAAAAATCGAACAGAACTATGCCAAACCCATCTTCATCCTCGCGCATCTTCCGCTCCATTACAGCATGCGCACCTACCTCCAGAACGACGCCCGCTACGCGAATTTCATCTTTGATGTCATCAACCCTGCCGCCGAAGCCGGACTGAACATTTTCTACCTCTTCGGTCATAACCATTCGAAAGGCTGGGACGACTACCTCGGCGGCTCTGCTGTTTACCTCACCAAAGGCGATATTATCCGTGTTGCGCAGTCGAGCCATAAGGACTTTAAGGAGGAAACCCTCGCGTTCACCTACCTCAACGCCGGCTATACCGGCTATTACCACAACGTCAACGCCGGAGCGGAAACCGACCTCTCCATGACAGTCTTTCAGATCACGGACGATTCCGTCACCATCGAACGCTATACCGCCGACGGACTCCATGCTCTCAAATCTCCGGGCGTCAGCAATACCCACCTCGATGAAGCAAATCTCACCCCCATCACCCCCGACGCCCGCACCTACGAAAGCCCGCAGACCATCCCCCTGAACCAAACCATCACCCCATAAAAAAACAGGAGATACTTCAAATCTGAAGTATCTCCATTTTCTTTTATAGATTAAAGCTTTTCGGAAAGGGTTCGGGAAAACCTTTTTCGAGAAAAAGGTTTTCCCGAAAAACTTTATCTCTTTCTCAGTAAATAGCGGTCGAGTTTTTCCTTCATGTTGTCGGGCATTTCGCGCTTGACGGGGCAGCGTACGGCGTTTGCCATACGGTCGGAGAAGGCGCAGATGAAGTCGATGTCGCCGAGCATGTGTTCGGCCTTCATGAGAGCCATGGTGTCGTAGGAATTGTGGATGGTCGCAACGGCGCCGCCGGCCGCACGTGCAAAGGAGATCGCCGGGATACCCTTGTCTGCGAACGGGGTGGAGTCGCTGGAATAAACGTCCTGATACGGCGCAACCTGGAAGCCCTTTTCGTGACCGAGGTATGCAGTGTAGCCGACGAGTTCGTTTTCGGAAGTGCAGCACGCGATAAATCTGCCCATGATGGAGCCGATCATGTCGAGGTTGATGCACATTGCGATGTTCTTGAGTTCTTCTTCATGCGCCGCAACGTAAGCCTTGGAGCCGAGCAGACCGCGTTCTTCGCTGCCGCAGAAGATGAAGCGCAGGCTGTAGCGGTGCGGATGGCTCAGGAAGTATTCCGCGATGCCGAGCAGACCGATGCTGCCGGACATGTTGTCGTAGGCACCCTGAGAGAGGGATGTGGTATCGTAGTGCGCGGTGAAGACGATGGTTTCCGGGATTTCGCCGGGCATATCAAAGACAACATTGCGGGATTCGCCAACGTATTCGTCCTGATCGATCACGATCTTGACGGTCTTGGTGTCCTTGTTCACGAGCTGGATCGCGTTCTTTGCGTTGATGTTCACGCCGGGGAGCTTCGGATTGTCCGCGCGTACAAAGGAACGCAGTTCCTTCTGGTCGATGTCCCAGTCCACATAGTTCGCATTGCCGTCGTAGGTGATGAAGCCGGCCGCGCCGTTTTCGCAGAGATCCTTGTAGGTCCACGCGCCCATGCCGGTGTCGAGCATCACGATCTTGCCCTTGACCTGGGACATGGAAACCTTGTCGTTCGACGGCATGTACATGAAGGGAGCTTCCACTTCGTGGCAGCCGCAGTTCAGATAGCCCTTGCATTCGATTTCAACGCCGTCCGCGATGAGCTTCGCGGTCTTCATCGTTGCCATCTGTACTTCGAAGGTTTCGAGATGTGCTTCCAGTCCGAGTTCCGCACAGCAGTCCTTGAGATAGTTAGCCGCCCGGAGTTCTTCGGCGGAACCACCGGTGTGTACGTACGCGGTGTCGCGGAAGATTTTCATAATCTGTTCAGCAGTCATGAGAAAAATGTCCTTTCGGGAAAATAAAATTCATGTTATGCCTATTATACAAGATTCCTGCCGGATTATCAACCTTTTTCTGCATTTTTGTGAGTGAAATCTGTCAATATTTGCGGATATCCGTTCGTCGTTTTCTTGGAAGACGCGAGTTTTTCTCCACGATTGCGTGATTGACAAACGAAAAAACATATGTTATACTGGATTCGGGCAGGAGTTCTTCCTGCCGATACAATACTGTAATACAGGGAGGTGACATAACATCATGGCAGTTATGCACAGAGATACATTCAAAATATACCACAACGACCAGAATATCGTCCCGGAAGATTTTATCGACATTGATGAGTGGATCGCACCGACGATACAGGTATTGAATCAGAAGGGCTATACCACAAGATTCTGCTGTTCCGGACATCCGCTGAATGACAACTGGCTGTTTATCGATACAAGCAAGGAAAAAGGATATTATGAAAGCGGCAATTTTGTAAGGAGCTATATCATGTTTGAGGAAGGAATCACTCTGCCGTCCCTTCCTCACGATTTTACGTCAACGCAGAATACATCCGCTCCGAGACCGCGGTTGGTGATAGAGAAGGATCATCCGGTCACGAGTGCTGCCGAAAATCAGTTTTTTGAAAAAGCGCGTCGGATTCTTGAAACCATGAAGGACCTGTATGAATGGGCGCTGGAACTGCCGGACTTTGTCCCCGAGAAAACGGAACAGGATTCCGCGAAACCCGAAACGGCAGTGGAAGTTATTGCGTTCTGCAATGAGAAAATCACGGAGTACGGTCTCAATATGAAACTGATCGATGCGGTGTATACCGGCGACCGGATGAAACTCTGCATCACGTATACTTCCGAGGAGTCTTTGGATCTCCGCGAACTGGTGAAAGCACTTGCGATGAAATTTCATTGCAAAATTGAGCTTCATCAGAGCAAAGAATAAATTTACCCTTCCCGGAAAATTCTCGTTTTCCGGGAATTTTCATGCAGAAACGGCGCGCTTGTTTTTTCCGCATTTCCATGGTATACTGAATTCATCAAATCCAAAGGAGGAATTTCCTCATGAAACTGAATCTCGGTGAAAACATCCGCAAATACCGCAAGCGCATCGACTGGACGCAGGAGCAGCTCGCCGACCGCCTCGGCGTATCGTATCAGTCCGTCAGCCGCTGGGAATCCGGAAACGGATACCCCGACATGGAGCATCTGCCGACGATGGCGCGGCTGTTCTCCGTCACGATGGACGACCTGATCGGGTATGGAGCGGAAAACGAAAAACTGTCAAAACGGGAAATGGAAGAAAAATTCCGCAAGACCCTTGCAGGCGGCGATGTGGACGAGATTGTCTCGCTCATGCGCCTGCTCCGCTACGAATACCTTGAAGAATTCGACCAGATTTATTTTTCGCTCACTTCGCTTCGTCCCGGAAAACTGACCGAATCCCCGAAATTCATGGAAGAACTGCGTCTGCTGATCGGGGAATATCTGAAACATGGGAGATTACAGGCGGCAAAAATATCGATGATCAATACCATGATCGGTCTGGAGGATGATGAGCATTTTGAACATCTGCTGGAGGAACACCATATCGACGGACAGTACGATCTCTCGGTCAACGGGATTCTGATGTCCCGTGCGATCGCAAAAGAAGATGACGCGGAATACAGAATTACCCGTGCGATCCAGAAAATGACCGATCTGTTTGAGTATTTTGACCGCGGAAACCCCTTCTTTTACAAAGAATGGGATCCCGCATGGAAGGGTGTCATTCCGCCGGAAGTGGAAGACGGTCTTCCCGATGTTCCGGAACTCGATCCGTTTGTCTGCGCCGAACGGAGCCGCCGCAAACTGCGGATGCTCCACGATATCAACTTGGTTGATCCGGACGAAGCGCATCCCGTATCCGGTGACGGAACGCTTGACATGTGGTTTACCGTACGGCTCGACATCGGTCTGTTCTATGCCGCGCAGCTGTCCGCCTGCGGGGAACATGATCTCGCACTGACTGTTCTTGAAGACTGCGCCTCACTGATTGAACAGGCGTATGATTTTCCGGGCGGCGCGGAACAGTACCGGAACGGTTATTATGCGGATAAACTGCCGCAGATGACATGCCGTTCTCCGGAATTTGCCGGAATTTCCGTCCACCGCGCCCCGCTGCTTCACTGGAACACGGAGACGATTGTGGCTATCGCTGTTCATTTTGACCGTAGCTGCGATTTCAACCATATTTACCGTAAGTCCTATTCCATTCCTCTCGGGTATTCTCAGAACTGGTATTGCAGATGTCTGACCAAACAGCAGATCCCGCGCGAAGGCTTCCGTTCGAGCTGGTTCGACCCGATCCGCAGTCATCCGCGCTATCTCGCCGTGGTCGAACGCATCCGCAAAGTCGAAAAATCTTCCTCCGATACCTGAATTATCAAAATATATGAAAATGAAATGAATTTATATTACAGTATTGTTGCATCTGCATAAAACCCATTGCAATTCAATTCTCCGTGTGGTATCATATCCTCGCGGCGGACGAAAGAACGCTCCGCCAAAGAAGATACAGAACCCTTTCCTTATAATCCTTCTTGTCTGAAAAGGTTTTGGAAAGGGGGTCGGGGAGAACCTTTTCCTTAAAAAGGTTCTCCCCGAGAGCAAAACAAATCTCACGGAGGATACCATGAATCATCGTACAAACAAGATTCTGAGTACCTCTCTGGCGGCACTGATGGTCGCCGGAAGCGGTACGATGACCTTTGCAAAGACCTATGACGACGTTGACTCCGACCACAAGGCAAAGACCGAAATTTCCATTTTATCTGATATCGGCGTCATCAAGGGCACCTCGAACGGAGAATTTTCTCCGAATGAATATGTCACCCGCGAACAGATGGCGGCCTTCCTGTTCCGTCTCATGCTCGGCCGCGACGACGCGGGCCGCGTGAACACAACCGGGTTCACCGACCTCTACGAACCCTATTACAACGGCGCGATTTCCTGGGCAAACGCCGCCGGCTACATCCTCGGTACGTCGAAGACCACCTTTGAACCGAAGGGCGGCATCACCAAGCAGGACGCCATGACCATGCTCGTCCGTGCCCTCGGTCAGGACAGCCAAAAGATGAACGAAAACTACCCGTGGTCGTACATCAACGCGGCAATCAAGCTCGGACTTGACCGCGGTCTCGAAGATGTGGATTACGAAGAAACCCTCACCCGTGCGGAAACCGCCGTCATCCTGTACAACGCGCTCACCGCGGAATACCTCATCGGCAAGACCACCGCGAACGGCAATGTCTACTACGAATCCACGTCCATCATCGAAGAAGTGTTCGACTACAGCATGACCGACGCCGTTCTCGTCTCCACCAACGATTACTCCGTTGACGGCGATACCACCGTCAAGAACGATTATGTGACCCTCCGCGGCACCGACGAAAACGACAAATCCTTCTATATGACCGTTCCGTTCGAACAGATGGATCTCGATGGCGCGGACAACGACCACCTCGGCCACGCCTACCGCGTGATCTACAGCACGTCGAACGGCAAACATTCCGTTCTTTCCGCCGTCCCGATGACCGACGCGAAGTCCTATGACACCGCGAAGATCGACACTGACCGCGACACCGTGGAAATCGGCGGTACGAAGTACACCCTCGTCGACGAATACTCCGACGAACTGTCCACCAACAACAACGAACTCATCCTGCATGCCTACGACGAAGACGGCAGACTTGACCGGATCGACGACATCGACGAGCTCTCCGACCTCCTCGGCTTCTACCGCATTACGCTCCTTTCCGACAACGGCGAAGAAACCGCGAAGCGCGGCCTCATCCGTATGTTCGAAATGGATGTCCTTGAAATCGACAGCGACGGCAAGATCAACCTCGCGGACGGCAAAAAGGAAAACGACCTCAACTTCGTCAACGAAGCAGAGGCGGAAGAAGACGACTACGTCCTCTACTACCACAACGAAAAGACCGCCGAACTCCACATCGCGGAAGTGCTCGATTATGTGAGCGGCACCGTAAAGCGCATCACTTCGTCCAGCGTCCGCATCGGCGACGATTCCTATAACCTCGGCAACAAGACCGCAGGCATTTCCGCCGACTCCATCCGTGAAAAGCTCGAACTCGGTTCCAATGTAACCGCAGTCATCCACAACGGCGCGGTTGTGGCAGTCGCGGAAGGCGTGACCCTCTCCGACTCCAGCGAATACCTCATTGCTCTCGACGACGCACACCGCATCTACGAAGACGGCAGCTTCCGCTATGTCCTGACCGCGTTCGTTGACGGCAAGGAACAGAACATCTACGTCAAGAACGCCGACGCGGAAGCGGGCATGATCTACCGCTACACCAAGTCCGGCGACGAATACAAACTCATCGCACCGGAAACCGAAGACGGCATTCTCCTCTCCGGCAAGAACGAATTCGTTCAGAACCAGAACGACCTTGACGAAATCGCGTACATCATCGAATCCGCAAAGAACACGGCAATCGAACTCGGCGGCAAGAACTACTACACCATCTCCCGCGGCGACGCCGACAGCATCGCATCTGTCAAGGGGCTTGACAGCGTCCGCTTTGTCACCGACAAGAACACCGTGATCCTTGTGAACGACGGCGGTACCATCCTTCAGAGAACCGGTGAATACGAATCCACCATCCACGTCAGCGACGGTGCGTACGTCGCAGCAATCTTCAACAACGAAGTCGGTTCCGTCGAAACGCTCCGTTACCTGTACATCAGCGACGGTGAACTCGGAAACTACGACCGCAATGCGGAATTTGTAAGAATCCTCGCGGAAAACGGTCTCGTCTACGAAGACGGCAAGGCTTACGTCGAATACCTTGTCTACAACTTTGCATCCAATGAAATCGAAACCAGACTTTCTAAGTCCGATGACCTCATCGTCGGCGAAGATTACCGCTGCGGCAGCGACGATACCATCACCACCGACAAGTCCGAACATGTTGTGACCGGCTTCGTGACCGGCTATACTTCCGGTACCGTTTCCATCGACGGCTCCACCTACACCCATGCGGCAGGCATGAAGGTTCTCCGCATCGTTAACGACAACGGTACCTTCAAGACCGAAGAAGTGAAGCTCGCAGACCTCTATATGAAGAACGTCGAGTTCCTCTCCGACAAGGGGCAGATCACCTTCATCCTCGAAGCGGACGCACCGGAATTCACCGCATCCGCGAACGGTCAGACCATCACCGTAACTCCCGACTTTGACCTTGCGAATTTTGCAGACAGCCGTCTGACGGTAAACGAACTGACCGATAAGGACGGAAATAAGATTGACCTTACCGGCAGCACCATCGCGTTCGGCGCGGAAAATACCCTCGAAGTGACCCTTGCTGAAACCATCGCCCTCGAAAACGGCGAATATAAGCTCACTTTCAGAATCGGCAGCAAGTCCTTCGCCGTGAACTTCACCTATGAAGTGATCGAAGTACCGGAACAGCCCGAGCAGCCGGAACAGCCGGAGCAGCCGGAAGAACCGGAAACTCCCGAAAATCCGGAGACACCGGAACAGCCTGAAACTCCCGAAGTCCCCGAAACTCCCGAAAATCCGGAACAGCCCGAACAGCCGGAAGTTCCCGAAACACCCGAGAATCCGGACAACAGCGACGGTGTAAATCCGTAACTGCAATTCTTCCTGTGCCATAAGGAAAACGAAAAAGCTCATTCTGCGGAATGAGCTTTTTTTCGTTGATTTTTCGCGAAACTGTGCTATAATATACCTGTCCATATTATTTTTCGCCGGAGATAAGCCATGACCGACGCACATGTTCACCTCGAACGCGGACCGTATACCGCAGAATGGGCGGAAGAATTTGTGAACGCCGCAAAAAATGCCGGCATCACGGAACTCTGCCTGCTCGATCACTCCTATCTGTTCCGTGAATTCGTTCCGCTGTACGACGGACTCCGCTGTTCGTCGGATTTCATCGACCGATGGCTGACCCGCAAAGCGGGTATCCATACTCTCGATGAATATTTTCGTCTGATCGACCGGCTGCGTTCCCGCGATTATGGGATTACCCTTCGGTTTGGTCTGGAAATATGCTTCCTTCCGGAACAGACCGAAGCCATCGCACAACGGATCCGTCATACACCGCTCGACTTTACGGTCGGCAGCGTTCACTTCATCGACGACTTTGCCTTTGATCATAAACCGGAACTCTGGCAGGGAATTGATGTCGATCACGCATACCGCCGTTTCTTTGAACATTCCGCTGCGCTTGCGGAAAGCGGTCTGTTTGACGGCATTGCCCACCCGGATTCGGTCAAACTGTTCGGGCATAAATCCACATTTTCGCTGGACGAAACATACGATGCCCTTGCTGCCGCGCTTGCGAAATCCGGCATGTACGCCGAACAGAACTCCGGCATTTCCCGACGCGCGTCCGCGGAACCCGGTATGGCTTCCGCGCTGTACGCCGCCATGAAGCGTCATAACGTTCCCATCCGAACCGCATCCGACGCGCACACTCCCGCCGACACCGGTGCCGGCATCCGTTATTTTTACGACAAACATCTTGTATGAAATTTCAATTCTTCATAGATTGAAAAGGTTTTGGAAAGGGGGACGGACGAGTCTGCTTCGCAGTCTCAGAACCTTTTCCTCAAAAAGGTTTTCCACGATTCACTCCCAAAAAAAGAAAGGTAAGAACCATGATCCAAGTTACCGCCCTGTACCTCGACGGCGCGAAGATCGGCGAAGGAAGCCGCAAGTGCATTTCCGATACCGACACCCCCACCTTCTCGTGGGCCGTCCGTTCCGATAAGGAAAACGATCTCCAGCGCGCCTTCCGCGTCATCGTTTTCGACGACAAAAATCTCTACTGGGACAGCGGAACCGTGAAAAAGTCCGCACAGTCCGTGAAATACGCCGGAGCAAAGCTCCCGCACGGTACCCGCATCGACGTCAGCGTTACCGTTCTCGGAACGGCGGGGGAACAGTCCCAGCCGTATATTACCTCGTTCGTGAACGGCGTCCTTGACGAAACCGAAATTTCCGGCAGCTGGATCACCTCCGCCGAGCCGAACGAAGGACGCGCAATCTATTTCTGCCGCGACTTCGACCTCGCCAGTGAAGTGGCGTCCGCATGCCTCTACGTCGCGGGTTACGGCTACCACAGCGTCACTGTCAACGGCATCGATGCCGACGACTCCCTCCTCGAACCCGCGCACTCCAATTACGCAAAGATCTCCTATTATACCGTCCATCACGACGCTGCCCGCCTGTTCAACGGCACACACAACACCATTGGCATTACCGTCGCGGACGGCTGGCGCAATAATACCACGCCGCTCGTCGAAAACGCGCTCGGCGGACGCAAAGTCGAATTTGCAGGCGAGCCCGTCCTCTGGGCGATGCTGAAGATTACCTACACCGACGGAAAAACCGAAACCGTCTCCACCGACGGCACCTGGCAGTACAAATTCGGCGCGATCACCGCATCCTCCATCTTCAACGGCGAGACCTACGACGCGGCGAGATCCGACCCGGACTGGAATACCGGCGATATGCGCGGCTTTACTCCCGCAAAGCTCACCGATGCTCCCGGCGGCAAGCTCCGTCCGATGGTACTCGAACCCATCCGCATTCAGAAGGAATACCCCGCAATCGAGATTACCCGCCCGTCTGCGGACCGCTTCGTGATCGACTTCGGACAGAACATTTCCGGTGTCGTCCGCATGGTTCTCCCCGAAACCATGACGATGGGGCAGACCATCACGATCCGCCACGCCGAAGAACTTGACGAAGACGGCAATCTCTTCACCGCACCTCTCCGCGATGCGAAGTGTACCGACACCTACATTGCATCCGGCGATTCCCGCGATCTCTTTATCTGGCAGCCTCAGTTTACCTACCACGGCTTCCGCTACGCCGAAGTGACCGGCGTCAAGTTCCTCGACAAGCGCGACGTCACCGCCGTCATGTTCTGCACAGATATCAAAAACGGCAGCTTCTTCCGATGCGGAAGCGCACTTGCGAACAAAATCCAGGAAAACATCGTCATGACCGAGATGGACAATATGCACTCCATCCTCACCGACTGCCCGCAGCGCGACGAGCGTATGGGCTGGATGAACGATGCGACTGTCCGGTTCGAGGAAACGCCGTACAACTTCGACATCGGCCGCATGTTCCCAAAGATTGTCCGCGATATTATGGCAGAACAGCGCGAAAACGGCGAATTCACCTGCTGCTGTCCGTTCGTATTCGGCGGACTTCCGGCAGACCCGGTCTGCTCGTCCTTCCTCACCGCGGGAATGCAGGCGTACATGCACACGGGAAATCTTGAACTTCTCCGCGAAGCGTATGACCGCTTTGCCGCATGGGAAGATTATCTCCTCTCCCGCAGCGACAATTATATCGTGAATTACAGCTACTACGGCGACTGGGCGGCACCTTCGTATGCCTGTGTCGCGGAAGAAAACGCATACAACAAGGAAACCGAAGGCATCCTCATGTCCACCGGATACTCCTACTTCAACTGCAAAACCCTCGCGAAAATGGCGCGCGCCCTCCACCGTACCGACGATGCGTTCAAGTACATCGACCTTGCGATCAAGGTAGGCAAGGCGTTCCTCGCGAAGTGGTGGCATCCCGAAACGGCGACCGTCGGCACCGGTTCGCAGGGCGCACAGGCGTTTGCCCTCTGGCTCGGTCTTGTTCCCGGTGAATACGAACAGAAAGCCGCTGCAGTCATGTGCCGCGACCTCCGCGAACGCAATTTCCGCTTCACGACGGGCAATCTCTGCACGCGTTACCTGTTCGATATGCTCGCGAAATACGGCTATATCGACGATGCGTGGAAGCTGATGACAAACGAGACCTATCCATCCATCGGCTATATGATCCAGAACGAGGCGACGACGGTCTGGGAACGCTTCGAACTGAAGAAGGATCCCGGTATGAACTCCCACAACCATCCGATGTACGGTGCAGCGGGCTATTTCTTCTACGCATACATCGCCGGCATCGTACCGACGGCGGCAGGGTACGACAAGGTCCGCATCAAGCCGTACTTCCCGACGCAGCTCGAATCCGCTCACGCCGTGGTCGATACGGTCAAGGGCGACATCTCCGTCCGCTGGTCAAAGCGCTACGGCAGGACGCATCTGTTTGTCGACATCCCGTTCGGCGTGACCGCCGACGTGGATTTCGGCGGCAAAGTCACGACCGTCGGTTCGGGGTATCATGTTTTTGAAGCATAAGGCATTGGGGAAAAACTTTTTTTCGAAAAAGTTTTTCCCCAAACCCCTTTTCAAAAAACTTTATACTGTGAAGATAAATAAAGTTCTGTGCAGATTTTTGGATGAACTGCACAGAACTTTGTTATTTTATTTCCATTTCATACCGGATTTCTGCGACTTCTGTGTCGGCAACGGACAGCATCCGTTCATTGTCGGTGACACACATGCCCATATTCTCGTAAAATCGTCTGGCACGCGCATTTTCACGAAGTACCCAGAGATAGAATTTCGGATACCCCAGTTCCGCCAGTCGGTTTACTGCCGCATCAAACAGTGCGTGACCAAAGCCGCTCTGCCAGTAATCCGGGTGAACATAGATTGCCCGCAATTCACCGGAATCCGCAAATTCCGCATCCCGTGCTGCACCGACATTTACCAACCCGATGACCTTTCCGGCAGCTTCCGCCACATAATAATTTTGCAGCTGTATTCTTTTGGGGGTACATATTTCGACAGTCAGCGCATCCAGATAGTCGTTCGGCAGAATTCCTTTGTATCCTTTTTTCCAGCCAAAGCAAAAAATCCGTCCGAGAGCTTCACAGTCCTCCTCACGTACTTGTCGAATCATCATAAAAAATCATCCTTTCAGTACAGTTCGTCAAACAGGCTGACCTGCTCTATGCCCGGTTCTTCCGGAAACCGGTGCATGAAATCGAAAATCTGTCCGTTGTCGTGCATTACACCGCGCCGCTCGCATTCCTCATGGAAAATCCGCGACAGCCGCGCGTTGTTGTCGCTCATACATTCGTAAGCATTGCCGAATTTCTTCTGATACACCGCTTTCAGCCCCGGAAAATGCCGGTCGAACGCCGCATAGCAGTATTCCCGGTCTCCCTCGCGCAGAGTTACCCCCGCGCCAAACCAGACAATCCCGCAGACTCCCGCATGAAAACACAGATTCAGCACACTGCGCAGATTTTCTTCCGTATCGTTCAGGAACGGCAGAATCGGGACAATCCACGCGACTGTCGGAATTCCGGCATCCGAAAATTTCCGCAGAACCTCCGCACGCCGCCCGGTACCGCATACATCCGGTTCGAGGATGCGGCACAGCCGTTTGTCGAATGTTGTCAGTGTCATCTGGACCACAGCTTTCGATTTCTGATGAATCCGGCACAGCCGATCGAAATCCCGAAGAATCCGGTCAGATTTTGTCTGTACCGCAGCGCCGAACCCGAATTCTTCGATGATTTCCAGGCATTGTCTGGTCAATCCGAGGGTTTCTTCACAGTGCATATAGGGATCGCACATGGCACCAGTGGCAATCATGCACCGTTTCCGCCGCCTCGAAAGTGCATCACGCAGCAGCTCCGACGCGTTCTGCTTGACTTCGATGTCTTCAAAATTGTGGTCGATATGGTAACAGGTACTGCGGCTGTCGCAGTAAATACATCCGTGCGTACAGCCGCGGTAAAGATTTATCCCGTTACCCGATGACAGAAGTCCCTTTGCACGAACAAAATGCATCTCAGTAATTCGTCCGTGCGATAATATTGTCCTGTAAATCCTTGGACAGCCGTACGAAATAATCGCTGTATCCGCCGACGCGCACGATCAGGTCGCCGTACTGTTCCGGGTGTTCCTGTGCGTCGATCAGGTCTTCCGCCGACAGGACGTTGATCGAAAGCTGCTGACCGCCGCCCGCAAAATACGCCTTCGCGAGATTGATGAACGATTCCATGCCTTTTTCCGTCGCGAACAGCTTCTTGTCGAACCGGAGCTGGAAGACAAATCCGCTCGTGACCTCCGTCTGGTCGTACACGAGCGCTGACTTTACCGCCGCCGTCGGTCCGCAGACGTCCTGACCGGGAACTGCACCGATGCAGTCCGCAAACATCGGATCACCGGAGAGATGTCCGTTCGGAAGTGCACCGCAGGCGCGTCCGTTGTTTGCTGCACGGCTGAACGTGCTGCATCCGCCGGCAAATTTGCCGCCGCGGAACGTCCGCTTCGTCTTGAGATACGCGAACCAGTGATCGGACAGATCCTTCATGATGCTGTCAACATACGGATCGTCGTTGCCGAACTTCGGCGCGGACATCAGCACCATCCGCATTTCTTCGTATCCTTCGAAATTCTTCTTCAGCGCGTCGATCAGCTGTGCCATCGTCCAGCGCTTTTCTTCAAAAATAAACTTCTTCACCGCTGCGAGCGAGTCCACGCAGTCCGGCATCCCCTCGGAGAGGATCTGACCGTCTCCGTAGAGCGGACCGCCGTTCTTGTAGTCGCGTCCCTTTTCGAGACAGCCTTCCAGCAGGCACGAACGGAGCGGGGAAGGAGAGTACCGCGCGTACGTCATCTGTGAGGAGTTCGACAGCGATACCGAAACGTCCGTCACGTGTTCTATCTGCCACTTCAGTGCTTCCATCAGTTCTTCGAATGTCGTGAATCGGTCCGCTTCTCCCGTGTGAACGCTCACCTGACGACCGGATTTTACATCAAATCCGTCGTAGAGCGCAAATTCAAGACACTTGCCGAAATTGACTTCGCCGTCTTCAAGCCCCATATGCGACTTGCCCATGATGTCCACCTGATTGCATCCGTTCATACAGTACAGATGGCTGTGGAGCGGCGGGATGCCCATTTTTTCAAGCGCGGGACACATGACTTCGTCGTTGTACAGCGCCGGCATGCCGATGCCCGTTGCGAGAACTTCCGCGGCACGCTGCCAGATTTTTTCCGGCGTGTTCCGGTGAACGCGCAGGGTGATGTTCGGCGTCTGATACTTATATTTTTCCGCGAGTTCAAGAACCGCATAGGACACTTCGTTCGTCATGTCGTTCCAGTTTTCATCGGAACCGCAGATGCACAGGTTCCACGTCCGCGTGTCGTGGAACGCCTGCCACAGACGTTCCATCTGAAGAAATGCCTCATCCGGATCATCCATCCGCCAGAAATCGAGGAAGAACTGGTCGAGTCTGCCGGGGGAGTCGATACCGTCGAACGTGAATACCAGCCAGAACATCAGCACTGCCGACTGCATGTTGTACGCCGGATTTGCCGGAATCACGGAATAAACTTCCGCCATTTTCCGGAATTCCGCCTTTGCGATCGGATCGTCCGTCTTTTCCGACAGACCGAGCGCACATTCCCGCAGACGTCCGCCGAGAATGTCAAGCGCGTCCATGAAAATATCGCATCCGTCGTAAAAATCATCCTTGCCGACGTTCTGCGCCCGATACTTTGCGATCAGCTCACGGATCCCCTTCGTCCCGAGATGAAGCAGACGGTCGTAGTCCGGATTGGAATGACCGGCCCAGCCGCCGCCCCAGCACGCCGCCGTCGACGCCAGTTCCCGCTGATACGCATCCTGATGCGCCCCGATCAGTGAACCCGTGTTGAAGTCCTTTACGTATTCACGCACTTCGTCAAACAGTTCCGCAAATTCCGGGAATTTTTCCGCATTTTCGCGGAACTTTCCCTCGTTCACCGCAACGCCGCTGCCGAAATTGTACGTCATCCCGGACGTCGCGCAGCCGGATGCCGTGTAGCCGATGTAGTTCCGCTCGTCGATCCAGACGGAACAATGCTTCGCCGCCTCGCGCGATGCCAATGCCATCCGCACATTCAGCGGACGTTCGCGGTTCTCGTAAAACGTCACGCCGTACGGTTCAATCGCTCTGATTCGTTCCATAAAATACCTCCAGAGAGTGTATGTAGATAATTTTATTATACAGAAAACAATCCCATCCGTCAATACAAAAAAAGGATTTGGTGCAGACAAAATGTCCGCACACAAATCCTTTTTCTATCCAGTCTGAAAGCTTTTGAAAAGGGGTCCGGGGAAAAACTTTTCTCGAAAAG
>JAFQFS010000171.1 GCA_017398585.1 Clostridia bacterium | reverse complement strand
CTTTTTTCAAAAAGTTCCTCCCCGAACCCCTCTTCAAAAACTTTAAACAAATAAATCAACAAGGTGCAGTGCAAATCCAACAAAAAAACTGCATAAACTTTGTTTTTTTATCCAGTTTGAAGTTTTTTGAAAGGGGTTCGGGGAAAACTTTTTTTAAAAAAAGTTTTCCCCGAGAACTCACATTGTATTAACAGAGTTGGGTGCAGATTTATTGAAAAATGGGGGACAACTATGGCTGAAATCGAAAAAAATGCAATGTTCAAGCTGTCGTACGGGCTGTTTGTGCTGACGTCCGTTGAATTCGGGAAGGACAACGGCTGCATCATCAACACGGTGATGCAGATCACGGACGATCCGAAGCGGATCGCGGTCGGCGTGAACAAGAGCAACCGGACGCACGAGATGATCGCGGCGACGGGGACGTTCAACGTGTCCGTTCTGACGGAAGACACGCCGTTTGAGGTGTTCGAGCGGTTCGGATTCCAAAGCGGACGTGACGCGGACAAATTCGCGGGACTTCCGGTCGTGCGTGCGGACAACTGGGTGCGCTACCTTCCGGATCACACGAACGCGGTGATCTCCGGCGAAGTGATCCAGTCGGTCGACTGCGGCACGCACACGCTGTTCATCGCAGATGTGACCGAAGCGAAGGTCCTGTCCGACGCACCGAGCGTGACCTACGACTATTATTTCAAACACATCAAGCCGAAACCGGCGGCAGCTCCCGCGGAAAACGGCAAAAAGAAATGGGTATGCCAGATCTGCGGCTACGTCCACGAAGGCGACGAACTCCCCGCAGATTTCGTCTGCCCCCTCTGCAAGCACGGCGCGGACGATTTTGAGTTGGTGGGATAAGGGAAAAGAGAAATCGGGGAAAACTTTTTTTCAAAAAAGTTTTCCCCAGAAGACTTCCGAAGGAAGTCTTCACCTTTCCAAAAAACTTTAAACGAAATGGATTGACATAGTCTGTGCAGAGTGTTCGATTTTTAAATTTTGTCAGGTGCGGAAACGGTTTGGTATTCCAAATCTGCACCCAACCTCGTCCATCCATTTCGTTTGAAAGTTTTTGAGGTGGGGTCCGGGGAGGAACTTTTTTCAAAAAGTTCCTCCCCGGTTTCCATCCCCCCTCACGCCTTAATCACATCCACGCCCAGTTCGGTCAGGGCGGAGCAGACGGTGTCGTCGGCTTCGGATTCTGTGATGAGGATGTCCATGGCGGAGGCGGGGCAGATCTGGAGGATCGAGTCGCAGCCGAGTTTTGCCGCGGGGTACATGCCGATCACCGTGCGCGAATTTTCGATGACGATGTTCATCAGACCGATGTTGCGCGCGGTCTGGACGGACAGCCCGAACGACGGCGTGCAGGCGGCGGACGTGATAAAGCACTTGTCGAACTTGATCCGGCGGAGCATCGCGCTGGCGAAATCGTCGTAGAAATTGCCGTTTTCGTGCATTTCTCCGCCCGTCACGATCACGCGGCACTGCTTCGGACGAAGTTCCTCCGCGATCGATATGGAATTCACCACGACCGTCACGAACAGATCGGCGGGCAGTTCCTTCGCGATGATGTAGCCGAGGCTCGCAGACGTCAGGTAGATGACGTCGTTTTTTTCGATCCTTTCGATTGCTTTGCGGGCGATGGCGAGATAGTTATCCGTGATCTCAGTACAGCGTTCCTTTGACGACAGCGTACGGATGCCGTCGGGAGCATAGCCGACCTGCTTCATCTTCAGCGCGCCGCCGTGCGTCCGCTGGACGAGTCCTTTTGCCGCGAGTTCGTCGAGATCGTTCATGCAGGTTCCGTAGCCGACGCTGAACATCTTCTGAATTTTTGAGGTGGTGATGCTTCCGTTCTCCTCAATGTACCGGAGAATCTCGGCATGGCGTTCTTCCTTGAACATAATCTTCCTCCTTGAATTACAGTTAGTTGTAGTTTTGTATGGTTTTAATTGCATTATACTATAGTTTAATGTGATTGTCAATATATTTTACTGAAGTTTATTGAGTTTTATTATATTTTCGATTGGTCGTTTTCTGCAAAGCGGAGGAAAACGGAATGTGTTATAATACAGACACAACAGCAAAGGAGGTGTTCCGATGAACACAGAAACCCAGAATCTCATCGGCCGGGCGATCAACTACATCAAATCCGGCTATGCCGAAAACCTCACCATCGCCGATGTTGCCGAACATGCCGGCTTCAGCACGGATTACTTCAACCGTCTCTTCCGCGCCAGTACCGGCTTCACCGTGATGGAGTACGTCCGGTTCACCCGTCTGTCCCGCGCCGCACTTCTGCTCCGCACGACCGACCGCGACATTACGGACATCGCGTTCGACTGCGGATACGAGACCCACGAGAGCTTCACGAGAGCGTTCGGCGGTCTGTACGGACGTTCGCCGAGCGAATATCGTACCTATTACGAAAACCTCCCCATGACCTACGCTGACGTCGCTGACCGGACGGCCGCCGTCCGCTTCCTGCACGACCACCCGTCGTTCACACAGACCGACAACGCCGTTGTCGTCGACGAACTCCTGCACACCGACGCGATCCGCCACGGCATCTGCGCCGTCGTCATGTACGAATACAACGGCACGCAGTTCGTCACCGACGCGCCCGGCTCGTACATCGGGCTTGACCGGTTCGGCAGCTCCGTCTATGCGGACATCGTCTCGGACGATCCCGCGAAAACGGCGGAATACATCGGGCTCCTGCGCGGCTTCTCCGAATCGACCTCGTTCAGCCTGCCCGGGGACGAAGCGGACGTCCTCCGCACGATGGCGGAGCACGGCATCGACGCGGAAGCGTCGGTCCACGAATGGCTGTACCGCGGCGATACGATCCCGCGCGCCTGCAAATACACCATCCGTCCCCTGACCGCGGATGACATTCCGGCGGTGCAGGCGTTCGCGGCGGAATACGGCAGCGACTGGAAGGTCGTCGAAAGCCTGACTCAGCGCGACGTGTTCCACAACGCGCCGTACGATCAGCCGCTCGGCATTTACGACGGGGACGCGCTGATCGCGATCTTCCGTACCTGCGTCTACGGCAAATACGGTTTCCGCGTCGGCGATGTCGAGGGTGTCGCGGCACTCGAACGGTACCGGAGCGCGTCGTTCACACGCGAAGCGTACACACTCGCAATCAACCACCTCGTCGAAACCGGCTATATGCCGTTCTGCAGCATCCCGAACACGGAAGACTTCAACCCCGAAACCTACGGCTTCGACATGGTCAAAACCATCTACACGGCAAAATAAAAAGAAGCAGATCCAATCAATCTGCACCCAACTCTGTCAACACATTTGTTTAAAAGTTTTTGAAAAGGGGTTCGGGGAAAAACTTTTTTCAAAAAGTTTTTCCCCGAAATTCATTCCTTCCCAAGAATCCGGTCGTATTCGCTGAGATCCGCGTCGCCGTAGAGGTCGCGGTAGTCCTCGCCGAGGAAGCAGCCGAACGACGTGACGGAATCGAAACCGAGCTTCCGGTACTGCGCGACGTCCGCGGCACAGGTTGCGGCATTCAGACGGAATTCCTTCGGCGGACGCTTCCATCCGGAGAACAGGGAGTTGTCCATCCAGTATTCGAGAACCTTCGCGTCGTCCCGTCCGAAGAAGTCGAGCAGGGCGGGGAGGGTCTTCACCTGACTGTAGTTTTTCTCGCGCGTTTCGTCGAACAGGCTTACGTCAAAATCGCGCGCCAGCGGAGCGAATTCGAGGAAGACGTTGTCCCGCTTCCGCACTTTCGTCGGCACGGGAAGGGTCGCGAAGTACGCGAGGTAGCTCAGCTTCGCCTTCGGATTGACCGACGCCAGCCCTTCCGCGATGGCGTTGTACAGGACGAGCGCCTGATCGGACGCGGACAGTTCCCGGCATTTTTCGCACCGGCACGCCGCCGTCGCCACGTCGTCGATCCAGAAATAGTATTTGTCCGTGTCGGGACGGAAGATCTTTGCGAGCTTTGCAGAGCGTTCGCGGATGTAGTCGAGTACGTCGGGGTTGGACGCACAGCAGTTGAATTCGGGCGTGCGCTCGCCGGCGTCCGTCATGCGGAACCAGTCGCGGTGCGTGTCGAACCTGTCACGCTCGAGGATCCACGAGAGGGCGTGCATTTCGAATTCCACGGCGATCCCCGCCTTTTCCATCCGGCGGTGGAAGGTCCGCCATTCTTCCGTTTCCAGCATGTCGATGCACTTCTGCATGGACACATGCGCCGCGATGCCGCCTTCGGGGTGGATGCCGAGGACGTTGAGGTTCGTCTGCTCGAGCCGTCCAGCGAAATAATCGCCGCAGTCCTGCGCATGAATGATGATACCACGTTCTTTCAGCATAGATTGTTCTCCTTTTCCGATCAAAAATCCGGTATGTACCTATTATAGCACATACCGGATTCGTTTTGTTTATGTTTTTTGAAAAATCCGCAGACGAACGGCTTACTGAATAACGAGGAGGTCTTCGATTGCTCTGTTGAGGATCTTGTTTGCAGCCTTTTCGGACTTCTGAAGGGTGGATGCAACGGTGTTCGGGTCTCTCATACCGTGGATGGAGGAAGCGATGTTGCCCCAGCCGAAGATAACGCCGAGGTCGTAGTTACGGGTCGCGAGGATGAGCGCGAGCATCGGTTCGGATTCCTGGTCACGGGTGGACTTACCGATCAGGGTCTTGTCGTAGTAAGCGGGAGTCAGAGTGTAAACGCTGAGGTGAGCCATTGCTTCGGTGATGTCACCGATCTTTGCGGGGTCCGCAACGGTTACGGGCATGGAGTAAGCGGTACAGTTGCCGTTGCTGTAGGAAGAATAGTACTGGGCCTGTTCTTCGGTGTACTTCGGAGCGGGAATGATACCGAAATCGGTGTCGCTGTCACGGTACAGGGTGATGTTGCGGAGACCTGCGTAGTAGAAGAGCGCACGGCCGATCGCGAACTGGTTTTCACGGGTATTTTCGGTCAGACCGCCGCCGCCGGTGACGGTGGAGCCGGAGCCCATGTTGGTGAAGGGAGCGTACTGGGTTTCGATAACCTTCTGGAGAGCGGTGAGCTGTTCTTCACCGGTGTAGGAGTAGTAGGGAACGCCGTCCGCGTCCTTGCTGATGATGCGGAAGCCGAAGCAGTTCCACATCGCGGTGTTGTTGTAGCCTTCGGTGATGTAGCCGTAGGAGTCCGCCATGGTCCACTTGCCGTCGCCGTCGAGGTCAACGGTGGTTGCCTGCGCCATTTCGTTGTGCTTGTCGATGGTCCACTTGCCGGAGTCAACGAGTTCGTACGGGCTTTCGAGGCCGAAGTCGTTGATCATGGTCTTGTTGAAGAGGTAGCACCAGGTACCGTAGTTGTCCATAACGGAGATGTCACCGGTCATGAAGAAGGACTTTCCGAAGATGGAGAGGTCTTCATAGATCAGCTGGTCCCACCAGGGATTTTCGAACTTGAGGGTTTCGATCTGACGGAGGTCGAGGATGTAGTTCTGAGCAACCAGAGGAGCGATGGTAGCGAGACCGTCGGTGAAGACGTCATAGTCGTCCGCGCTCGCCATGATGGAGGTCTTGACGGAGGAGGTAACCTCACCGTGGGTGAACGGGCATTCCACGATCTTGATGTTGAGGGTTTCTTCGAGGGTTACGTTGCGTTCGTAAACGGCGTCGTTGATAACTTCACCGGTCAGTTCCGCTGCGTAAACGTCGAAGGTCTGCCAGTCGGCATAGGTACCCGGGTCGCCGCGGTCGGCAACGCGGTATTCGTATCCGCCGTAGTCGCGGTCCGCATACTGAGCGGCAGCGGATTCGAGGGTGATTTCTTCCTCGACTTCTTCGACAACTTCTTCCGCTGCGGGAGCATTCGCGTCGGCAGCAGTGGTTTCTTCCGTGTTGGTACCGCTTTCGGAGCAGGATGCGAAGGTGGAGATGAGCATGGAAGAAAGGAGGAGCATTGCAAGGATCTTCTTTTTCATGATGCAAACCTTTCATTAATACATATATTTTGATCGCATGGATATATATATTGTACTTTGTTTAACGATATTTGTCAATAGGCTGATCTTTATTAAATCCCTCAAAAAAATAAAGAATGCGGAAAACGGGAAATCCCCTGTCAGGAGATTTCCCGTTTCGTCAGCTTTTCGATTTTTCGCGGAACACCAGTGCTGCTGCAAGTCCGCAGACCAGCGCCGCCGTGATGCCGCCCGCCGATGCCGTCAGTCCGCCGGTGAGTACACCGATCAGGCCGTCCTTCGTGACGGCTTCCTTCACGCCTTTCGCGATGACGTAGCCGAAGCCGGTCAGAGGGACGGTCGCGCCCGCTCCCGCGAAGTCCACGAGCGGTTTGTACCACCCGAGCGCGCCGAGTACCACGCCGCTGACCACGTATCCCACGAGGATCCGCGCAGGTGTGAGCTTTGTACGGTCGACCAGCACCTGCGCGATCACGCAGAGCATCCCGCCGACCGCAAACGCTCGGACATATTCAAGTACCGTCTGCATCGTTTTGTACCTCCGTTTCCTTCTCCGGGTGCAGGAGTTCTCTGCGATTGACACCCCGGATCCGCACGAGATGCGCGATGCCGGGGATGTGCTGTCCCTGATTGATCGACAGCGGGTTCATCAGCGCACCTGTCCCGACGAACAGGATGTCCGACAGTATGCCGGTTCTGATGTTTTCGAGAAGATCCGCCGCCAGTACGACCGCGCTGCATCCGCATCCGGATCCGCCCGCGTGTGTGTCCGACTCCGTTTCCGAATAGATCATGCATCCGCAGTCCGTGTGATTTTTCACGATGTCGATCCCGCGTACGGCGAGCAGGTCGCGCAGAATCGCCGAACCTTCCCGTCCGAGGTCGCCCGTGACGATCAGGTCGAATTCGTCCGGGGACGATCCGGTGCCCGCGAAGTACCTCTCGAGGGTGTCCGCCGCCGCCGGCGCCATCGCCGCGCCCATGTTGTTCGCATCCGTGATCCCGCGGTCGACGATGCAGCCGGGCAGGACTTCCTCAATCACCGGCACGAACGGCATTTCGCAGCGGACAAGGTCTCGTCCGACTGCCGACAGCACGAACGCCCCGGCGCCGGTGACCGTCCACTGCGCGGTCGGAGCACGCTGACCGCCGTATTCGAGAGGGAAGCGGAACTGCCGTTCCGCCGAACAGTAGTGCGACGATGTTACGGCGAGAGCACGGTCAAAGCCGTTTCCGAGGTACACCGCTGCCATCAGCAGCCCCTCCGCACAGGTTGAGCACGCGCCGAACAGACCGAGAAACGGGATACGGTACGAAAGCAGGCCGTAGCTCGACGATGTGCACTGGTTGATGAGGTCCCCAGCGAACATTGCGTCGATCTCTTCCTCGCGGAATCCCGGCTTGCGCAGCGCGATTCCGGCCGCCAGCCGCTGCATTTCCGATTCCGCTTTTTCCCAGGTTTCCTTGCCGAAGCGGTCGTCTCCCGAGAGGTCAAAACGCCGGCCGAGCGGCCCGCGCTTTTCTTTCTGACCCGTCACCGAGCCGGCGGACAGAAGGTACACCGGACGGGGCGGTTTGTATGATTTGCTGTTCATTGACTGTTTTGTGTCCTCCGTAATGAGGTTCCGCGCTTATTTTGTACCGGAAAACCCCGTTTATCCCTGTTAAAAAATACCGTAACTGTTGATAAATCGGAGTTACACTTGTAAGTATGCACAAATTTTACGGATTTCTGTTGTGTATATAGTACAAGGAAGGTCCGTAGGCATCCGCCGAAAAAAGTGCAATAAGGAGAACCTTTACCCGGGCTATTGACTTTTTCGAAAAAACATGTATAATATGCAGGGTTGAAACGAATGCGTTTCCCGAATAAAATCAGGAGGCAGATTGGTGACAGCAGGAAATAAGTATTGCTATAAAGTAGAGCTTGCAACGGCAGCGGATATTTTCAATTTTGTGAGAATTGCCGCGCAGTGCCCGTACGACGTGGAAGTGGTGAACGGACGCCATCGTCTGAACGCCAAGAGCTACATGGGCGTAATGCTTGCCAAGACATCGTGGGAAGAAATTTACGTGTGTGCAGACAGCGACTGTTTTTTTGAATTCGAGAAATACATCCGGTAAAACAAAAAAGCAACAGCCGAAAGGCGATAATATAGATGGAAGAGACGTGTCACGTCTCTTTTTTTTATTCTGCCGATACGAAAAACCGGGTTGCAGAAACGTGTGAAATATGTTATAATGGTAAAAAACAACAGCAGGCGAGGATTTGCGCCGGAAACGAGGAAACACATGAGCAACTATATCTATCGGATCGCAACGCCGGACGATCTGGAACGGATCTGGGCAAAGGACATTGCCGCCAATCCCGGGGACGACGCGTGGCTGCGCTGGCGTGAGCAGTACATCGGATACAACCGGGACGGCGACGCGGTGACGTTCGTTGTCGTGTACGACGGAGAACCGGTCGGGCAGGGGACGCTTCTTTTTTCACCGGAATGTTCGGCAATCCGCGGTCGTCGGAATCTCGCGGACGGAACGCGCATCACGAACGTCAATGCCCTGCGGATCGAAAAAGCGCACGAAGGGCAGGGACACATCTCCCGTATGGTGCGGATGATGGAACGGTACGCGAAGGAACACGGGTTTGACACAATCACGATCGGCGTGGAAGCGGCGGAAACGCGGAATCTGGCGATCTACCTCCACTGGAACTATACGAAATTTGTGATGGCGGATATTGATGACGATGAACTTGTCCTGTATTACGGCAAGGAACTGTAAAGGAGATTCCCATGACAACAACAGAACGGCTTCGCGAACAGCTGAAGCACCCCGGCAGACTGTACCGTCCGGTGCAGATCATCCACTCGTACTATCCGAAAACGTCGGTGGAGACCGCGGCGTATCTCGATGCGGCGGAGGAGAACGGCCTCGGCGGCTTTGTGGTGAACATGGACGTTTCGCTTCCGCGACTGCCGGAGGAAACGGACGACGCGTACAAAAAGCGTTCACTCGACGCGTATCTCGGCGAAGGAACGCCGGAGACCGACGCGGAGTGGGAGCACCTGCGGGATTTTATCGACGCGTGTTTTGCTCGCGGATTTGAGGTCTGGATTTACGACGAACGGGCGTATCCGAGCGGTGCTGCCGGACATAAGGTGCTGGACGGGCATCCGGAGGATCAGGTGAAAGGGCTCATCTGCCGCACGGCAGTCACCGGTCCCGGGGCAGGGAAGATGACCGCCGATTCCGGAACGCTCCGCTTTGCGGCGGCGTATCCGGTGAATGAAAACGGTGTTTTGGACACGTCCGTGCGATTTGAGATTGAACAAAATGAAACTGATATTTCGTGGAATCTTCCTGATATTTACAGCAGTTACCGCGTGTGTGCGTTCTGTGCAAGAGCCATAAACTTCCATACGGAAAACAAAGTTCCGTATCCGGATCTCATGCGCGCGGATGTGGTCGACCGGTTTATCGGGGTCACGCACGAAGCGTATCTGCGGCATCTCGGCGCGGAACGGATTGCAAAAATCACCGCATTTTTTACCGATGAACCGGGGCTTCCGACCCACGGCTGCTCGTCGTATTTTTATGAAAAAGACGCGGTTGCCGCTTGGACGGAGGAGATGGACCGGCTTCTCCCGGAAGATATGCCGGAGCATTATGTGGATATTTTCTTTGAAACAACGGGTGAATTTTGTGCGTACCGCCGCAAATACTGGCAATGTGCGGCGAAACTTTTTGGCGAAAATTACTTCAGACGCATTGCGGCGTGGTGCGAATCGCACGGTACCCGCATGACCGGGCATCTGTACGGTGAAGAGACGCTGTCGATGCAGATCGGGCTGAACGCCGACCTGTTCGGGCTGATGCGGCACATGCAGATGCCGGGCGTTGACCGGCTGTACACCTTTGATCCGCGGGATGTCACGGCAGAGAAGACCGCATCCTCGGCTGCGCACCTGTACGGACGTCCGTTCGCGATGAGCGAATCGAGCTTTCATCTGGAATACAACTGGTGGAAAATTCCGGACGAAGCAACGCAGATGAATCGTATGAACTCCACTTATTACCAGATGCAGCTCGGGATCACGCACATCGCTTCCTATTACGGATATCGCCCGTCGCCCGATCCGGAACGTCTGGAGTTTGAAGAATGCACTGCGCGGGCGTCGGTTTTCTGCGGCACCGGAACACACTCGACGGACGTTCTTGTTCTCATTCCGATGAACGCGGCGTACGAACGGTTTGCGCCGCCGGATCACAAATACTGGGATGTCGGACCGTGTATTGTCGCGCCGCATCAGCCGGAAACAATCCGGAATCTTGAGAAAATCTATGGAAATGTGCTGGAAACGCTCGAAAACGACAAATTTGACTTTGATCTGATTGACGAGACCGGATTGATGGAATGCTCGGCGAAGGGCGGCTGGATCGACACCGGATATGAACGGTTCCGCCTGTTGGTGCTGTTTGATTCCGCGGAACCGGAGCCGGAAACGGAACGCTGGATCTGGGATTATCTGGATGTCGGCGGAAGAATGACGGTGGTAAAAACTGACATAGAATCGAAATTTGTTTCTTTGGTGATGGAAAAATACCCCATGCAAATCAACCGCGTTCCGTATACGAAGATCTCGGATGCCTGCCGGGAAAACGGAGCTTCGCCGCTTCTCCGGATCGCGGAAACGTGTCCGGAGGTCCGTGTCCGCCGCACTGTGACGGAAGATGCCGAGCTTTGGTTTATTCACAATCGTTCGAAGGAAATTTCTGTAACTTTGTGTGAATCCGGAGATTATACGATATTCTCCATGGACGGAACGGAAACCGCCGTGAAATCCGACGGAAACTTCCGGCTGACACTGCCGGAAAAGTCTGCACGGATGCTTGTGCGGCAGAAAACGGAGGGGGACCATGAAGTACGATAAGCTGATCCGCGACCGGATTCCCGAAATCATCGCGCAGAACGGGCAGACTGCCCGTGTCCGCCGTCTGACGGAGCAGGAATACCTCGAAAAACTCGATCGGAAACTCGACGAAGAACTCGCGGAATATCATGCCGACGGAAACGTCGAAGAGCTGGCGGATCTGCTCGAGGTGATCTATGCGGCGGCACTCGCACGCGGCTGTCCGGCAGAAGAACTCGACCGGATCCGACGGGATAAGGCGGTCAAAAGAGGTGCGTTTGAGGAAAAACTCCTGCTCCTCGAAGTGACCGGACCATCCTCGGAAAAGGACGGAAAGGAGCGCCCATGCTGACGCGAGCTGACCTTGAAGCCTTCGCCGGACGGCTCTTTGACTACTGCCCGTATCCGGCGGTAAAGTATAAAATATTAACGTCCATCCTCGGTCTTCCGCAGACTGACGAACGTGTCCGCGAACTGTATCCGCAGTTCCTGAAAAGCGACATCGTCGAGGAAATGTTCGGAACACAGGACAAATACGGCGGCTGGGGGAAGCTGCAGTCCAAGGATTACTCCGCCAAGGACAGAATCCCGACCTCCGCGACAGGCATCGAACGATGCCTGTACATCGGTCTGCGGTACGATGACCGCGATATTCTGTTTAACGCAACCGCCTATCTGGAGGAGTTTCTCACCGGGCGGAGCCGGGAGAAATTTATAACTACCAACGAACGCGGGATCCCATGGGGGCGTGCGTCCGTGTGCAGCCTCCTCGAAGCGATCCGCCCGTACAACGAACTGTGCGACGAGACGTACCAGCAGTGGATGTACATCGCCGGACGGGCGTACGAATCCGGCGAATATTCCTATGAAAACGAGAAAAAGGCGCAGCACGACGTCTTTCTGACCCGTGAGGACCGTCTGGTACCCATGCAGTTCGGACTTCTGCTCTGCCGCCGGGACGAAGTTCCAGCGGAAATGGAGAACGCCATGCTCCGTCATCACGGCGAACATGCGTATTACCACGGGCATTTCTGGGACAACTGTCCCGCGAAACTGCCGGAGAATTTTGTGTACGACAAGACGCGGAGGTGGTTCAAATCGTTCAATTATATCAACAGCTTCCGCGGTTCCGCGCTGTATCTTTCGGAAGCGGTCGAGTGGCTGCTCGCGAACGTCAACCACGACGGCCTCTGGGACTGGGGAACGCAGACGAAGGATCCGTGGGGCTACTTCGGTTATTTCTCGACCACACGGAATTACCGCATGAACCGCGTCGTCGACTGCACAATGGAAATCCTGACCTTCCTCAAAACCTACATTGACCGGAATCCGGACGTGTGCAGATGACCGGAAGGTTCAGAAAATCAACCTGAGCGGAAATCGGTTTTTCTATTGAATTTTTCCGGAAAACATGCTATAATGAATCAACAATAAAAAGGAGGATTCCCTCATGCGCAAACAGAAAATAATCGCACTTCTTCTCGCGCTTCTCATGACGGTTCCGGCGTTCGTCTCCTGCGGCGATGCGTCTCCCGCGGAAACCGAACCGTCCGGCGGCGCAGACGTTCCCGCGGCAGAAGAAGAAGCCGTCCCCGAAGAGACCGAACCGGACATCCTCGACGGTCTGAACTACGACGGCACGTCCTTCCGCATCCGCACCAGCGACACCGCGATCAGCTCGAACTACCTCATCGAAGGTTCCGGCGAACTGAACGGCGACGTCGTCAACGATACCGTATTCGAACGAAACCTCGCAGTTTCCGAAACGCTCGGCGTCAAATTCGAATACATCCACACCAACAACAACTGGGACAAGGTCTATCAGGAAATCCAGACGCTGATTATGTCCGGTGACGCGGGCTGCGACCTCATCATCGACGACCAGCGCGGCATGTCCACCGCATCCATCGACCGGATGTTCATCGACGGCGCAACCCTCGCCACGATGGATTTCTCCGAAAACTGCTGGTGGGATTCCTACATGAAGAACCTGTCCATCGACTACAAGAGCATCTTCCTTCTTGCAGGCGACTATTTCATGGACGTGATGAACCGTTCGCAGGCACTTCTCTACAACCGTGACATGTACCGCGACCTCTACGGCGATCCGGACGATCTCTACAAGACCGTTGCAGACGGGAAGTGGACCTACGACGCATGGCTGCCCCTCATCGAAGGCGCGTACATGGATGTCAACGGCAACGCACAGGCGGACGCGGATGACACCTACGGCATGATCGTCGGCGGCATCGGCGGCAGCGTGTTCCCGTATGTTTACGGTACCGACATTCCGTACGTTTCCCGTGACGAAAACGGCTACCCGACCCTGACCATGTACTGCGACCGTCTCGTGGACCTGTACGACAACATCTACAACCTCTTCTACAACTCCGGTACCCGCACCAACTACGCTGAAAACGGCGACGACCTCCACACCAAGTTCCGCTCCGCGGGCGCACTGTTCATCAGCGGCACGGGGCTCGGCGACTTCGGCAAGTTCCGCGACATGGAAGCCGAAATCGGCATCATCCCGAACCCGAAGCTCGATGAGGCGCAGGATACCTACCGTACCGTCGTATGGGATACTGCCGAACTCGGCGCGATTCCGATCACGGCTCCCGATCCGGCGATGTCCGGCGCGGTGGTACAGATGCTCTGCCGTGTGACCCACGAAACCCTCCTTCCCGCGTATTACGAAACGTCCCTGAAGGTCAAGTACGCGCGTGACGACTACACGTCCGGCATGATCGACCTGATCTACAACGGCATTGCGGACATGTTCTGCATCGTCTACGGCGGCGCGTATGCAAGCGATATCTTCACCTGGACGATTCTCGGACCGCTCCAGAACAAGGAAAACAGCATTACAGCGAAATATCAGTCCCTGGAAAAGCCGGCGATCAAGAATCTCCAGAGACTTGTTGAAACCTATCAGGAAGCGGCGGCTCCGGAACTTCCCACGCCGTAACCCGTTCACGAATCCAAAGAAAAAGACCATCCTCACCGGATGGTCTTTCTTTTTTATGCGGTCATGCCTGTACGTGACGCAGGAATTCTGTGAACAGCTTTTTCGAAACGTCGTCGGGATCCACTTCCGGATGCCACTGGACGGCGCGGTAGAACGTCAGTTCCGTGTGTTCGATGCCCTCGACAATGCCGTCTTCGTTCACGGCGCAGACGATCAGACCGTCACCGACCTTCTTCACCGACTGATGGTGGTACGAATTCGTCGTGACAACTTCTTCGCCGAGCACTTCGCGCAGCATGCCGGACACCGTGACGCGGTGGCGCGGGTCATTCTTTTCGTTGCGTTCGAAGTGGACGGTGCCGTGCGGCTCGCTCCACTGACTCGGAATGTCCTGCCAGAGCGTGCCGCCGAGGGCGACGTTCATCACCTGGATGCCGCGGCAGATGCCGAACACAGGCTTGTCGAGCGCGGTCACCTTGCTGAGCAGAGACAGTTCAAACACGTCGCGGGAGCTTTCGATCCCGCCGCAGTTCGGATGCTTTTCCTCACCGTAGATGGACGGGTCGATGTCGTCGCCGCCGGTGCAGATGAAGCCGTCGAACTCGTTCGCGTAGGTCTCGATCAGCGCTTCGTCGTCCGTGATCGGCAGGATCACCGGCATCACGTCATAGCCCGCTTCTCTGGCAAACCGCATCAGCACGTTCGTGTAGCGCGGGCGCAGAAAGAACATATTGTCCCCGGAGGAACTGGTCAGTGCGATTTTAATCATAATAAACTCCGTATCTCCTTTATTTGTTTTTGTTTTAAAAGGTTTTGGAAAGGGGGGCGGGGAAACCTTTTTCCTTAAAAAAGGTTTCCCCGAAAAACTTCATTTCCTCAGTTCGTCCGCCAGCCAGAGGATCGCTTCGCGGTAGCCGGGGATGCCGTGACCGGCGATGGTTTTCTTTGCGGCGAGGGATACGTACGAATGCTTCCGGAATTCCTCGCGGCTGTTGATGTCGGAAATATGTACCTCCACGGTCGGGATGCCCACCGACTTCAGCGCGTCGAGGATCGCCACGCTTGTGTGCGTGTACGCCGCCGGATTGATGACGATGCCGTCGATTTTGCCGTACGCCTCCTGAATCCGGTCGACGATCGCGCCTTCGTGGTTCGACTGGAACGTTTCGCATTCCACACCCGCGTCGTCACACGCCTGCTTCACATAATCGAGCAGGTATGCGAAATCCTGCTTGCCGTAGATGCCGGGTTCGCGGATGCCGAGCATATTGAGGTTCGGTCCGTTGATGATGAGAAATTTCATATTATAAACCCACCTTGTCAAGAATTTTCCGTGCGTTTGCGGTGACGTCCGGGGTATCTACCTCGATTTCAAAATCGCAGACCGCACGGTAGAGCGGCAGACGTTCGCGGTACAGTTCGCCGAGGTCGCGGCTCTGCGAGATCGGACGGCCGTCCTTCGGGAGGATCGAAATGTCGCGGTTCAGGAACGCCACGATGCTGTTCTGATTGCACAGCGGATGGTTTTCCGGACGGGTCACGACCCCGCCGCCGGTCGCGAGGATCAGCGCGGATTTCTGGGAGACTTCCGCGAGGACTTCCGTTTCGAGTTTCCGGAAGTACGCTTCGCCGTGCGCCGCGAAAATTTCGGGAATCGACACACCCGCGCGTTCCACGATCAGCGCGTCCGTGTCGACGAACGTGCGTCCGGTCAGTTCCGCGAGTTTGCTGCCGATGGTGCTCTTGCCGCAGCCGGGCATGCCGACGAGAAGGATGTTCTTCATGCCGTTTCCGACCTTTTCGGTCACACGTTCGATTTCTGCGTCATCGATTGTTCCGCCGGTGAACAGTTCGGACGCCATCTTCGCCTGTGCGACGAGCATTGTCAGTCCCGTGATCCACTTCAGCCCGCGTTCCTTCGCGTCGTGCGCGAGACGGGTGACTGCCGGATTGTAGATGACGTCGACAATGCCCTCAAGCTTCGGGAAGAAGTCGAGCGAAACGGGGGAAACGCCCGCGTTCGGATACATGCCGACGGGGGTGGTGTTGAAGAGGACTTCGCAGTCCGCGTGGGTCGCCAGTACCTCCGGACGGTTGTCCGCACGTCCGATGATGACGACTTCACGTGCCTTCCGGTCTTCCGCAACGGTGCGCGCCGTCATGGACGAGCCGCCGTTGCCGATGACGAGGACTTTTTTGCCCGCCACGTCGATGCCCGCGCAGTCGAGCATGTACGAGAATCCGTAGTAGTCGGTGTTGTCACCGCGCAGACCGCCGTCCTTCGTGCGGGTGATGGTGTTGACGGAGCCGATGCGGAGGGCTTCGGGAGAGATTTCGTCGAGGAAGGGCATGACCGTCTTCTTGTACGGAATGGTCACGTTCAGCGCGGTGTAGTCCGCGGTTTTTAAGAACGTGCCGACTTCCTCTTCGGGCATTTCGTAGAGCTTGTATTCGTAATCCGCAAATTCCGCGTGGATCTGCGGGGAGTAGCTGTGGCCGAGGGTCTTGCCGATCAGACCGCATTTCAGTGTTTCATACCGGTTCATCGTTCGATGTCTCCTTTGTCGAGAAGTGCGTCAAAGACCGCGATCGCCGCCGCCGCTTCGATGACGGGCACCGCGCGCGGAACGATGCAGGGGTCGTGCCGTCCGGTGACGGACAGCTTCACGTTTTCCATCGTGCGCAGGTTGACGCTGTCCTGCTCCTTCGCGATGGACGGGGTGGGCTTGAGAGCGACGCGGAACACCACGGGCATGCCGTTGGTCATGCCGCCCTGGATGCCGCCGCTGTTGTTGGTTTTCGTCGTGACGCGGACGCCGTCGGTGACAAACGGGTCGTTGTGCTCGGAGCCGCGCAGGGAAGCGCAGCCGAAGCCGAGCCCGAATTCGATCCCGCGGACGGCGGGAACGCCGAAGATCACCTGCGAGATGCGGTTTTCCATGCCGCCGAAGATGTGTTCGCCGATGCCGGCGGGAAGTCCGGTCACCGCGCATTCGACGATGCCGCCGACGGAATCGAGATCCATCCGCGCCGCATCGATGGCTTCCTGCATCTTCGCACCTGCATCGATGTCCGTGACGGGGAAATCGTGCGCGAGAACCGCGTCAAAATCCGCTTTGCATACGTTCACGGGATCGAACGGCGTGTCCGGGATTCCGGCAATGTTGTAAATGTGTGCGCCGACGTGGATCCCGCGCTGTTCGAGTTCGGCTTTCAGGATCCCGCCGATGATGCAGAGGGGCGCGGTCAGTCTTGCGGAATAATGTCCGCCGCCGCGCAGATCCGCCGTTTCGCCGTGGTCGCGGAACTTGATCCGCGCCGCAAAGTCGGCGTGCGACGGACGCGGAACGTCCGCCAGCTTGCTGTAATCGCCGGATCGCTGGTTCGTGTTGTAAATCGCCGCGCGGAACGTCGTTCCGTCGGTGACATTTTCCGTCACGCCGGAGAGGATCACGGGAACGTCGGGTTCCTTTCTGGCGGTCGAGAACCGGTTCCGTCCGGGCGCGCGGCGTTCCATGAACTTCTGGAGTTCCTCCGCGGCGATTTTGATGCCGGACGGGAGATGTTCGGCGATGACCCCGATTTCCTCGGAGTGCGACCCGCCGTAAATGCTGATTTTTATATTTTTTCCGTATTCTGTCATACTTCTGCCTCACATCAGGCGGTTCATATCTTCAAAAAACATCGGGTAGGACTTCGCGACCGCTTCGGACTGAAGGATTGTCACGTCACCTGCGGACACCGTCGCGGCAATCGCCGCCGCCATCGCGATACGGTGATCGTTGCAGGACGAAACCGTGCCGCCGGCGAGGGTTTCCACCCCGCGGATCACAAGCGAATCGCCCGCAATCTGCACGTCCGCGCCGAGCGCGGTCAGCGTGTCGCGGATGGTCACCAGACGGTCGCTTTCCTTGAGACGCAGACGGGCGCAGTTTTCGATGACCGTTGTCCCTTCGGAAACGGACGCGAGAACGGACACGATCGGGATGAGGTCGGGGATGTCCGACGCATCCACGGGAGTCTGCGGGGCTGTCAGCTTCGCACGCTTCACGGTGACTTCGTGTTCGCCGACCGTCACGTCCGCACCGAAGTCGGAGAGGATCTTCACGATCGCGCGGTCACCCTGCGGGGAGTCCAGGGCCACTCTGCCGACGGTGATGCCTTCGTCGGAGAACGCACCGGCAACGAGGAAGAACGCCGCGTTCGACCAGTCCCCCTCGACTTCCGCTTCTCCTGGGGACGTGTACTTCTGCGCGGGAAGAACGAACGTGCTGTCCGATTCCTCCGCCGTCACGCCGAAATCGCGCAGGGTTTTCAGCGTAATGTCAATGTACGGGCGGGATTCGATTTTTCCCGTCAGGCGGACGGACGCGTCCTCACCGGTCAGCGGGAGTGCGAGCAGCAGACCCGTCACGAACTGCGACGACACGCCGCCGTCGAGTTCGTATGCGCCGCCGGAGATTTTTCCGGACGCAAGGAAGGGATTTGTCCCCTTCGCGGACAGCTTCGCTCCGTGTTCGACGAGCTGTTCGTAGAGCGGGGAAAGCGGACGTTCGGGCAGTCTGCCGTGGCAGACGAACGCGGAATCCGCCCCCGCCGCAAGTGCCACAGGGATCATGAACCGCAGAGTCGATCCGGATTCGCCGACGTCGAGCGCGGCGGGACGTCCGGTGAGGTCACCGGACACCGGCTTCACTTCGTAAACGCCGCTTTCGGTCTCGCGGATGTCCGCACCCAGCGCGTTCAGGCAGTCGATCGTCGCGCAGATATCTTTGTTGACCGCACGACAGCGGATGACCGTGGGACGGTCCGCGAACGACGCCGCGATGAACAGACGGTGCGCGTGGGATTTCGACGGGATCGCGTCAATCGTTCCGCTTAATTTCGGGGAATGTAAGGTTGTATTCATCGGAGACCGTCCTCAATGATAGAAAGCAGTTCTTCCGCCGGATATTCGATCAGATCGGATTTGCCGAGCTGTACGGGAACGACGAGCGTGATGGTGCCGCCGCGCATTTTCTTGTCGTGCAGGGTCACGTCAAACAGTTTTTCGGGTGTGTATCCTTCCGGCATGTCCGAGGGAAGATCGTATTTTGCAAGAAGCGCGAGCAGAACGTCCAGCGTTTCCGGCGTGCACATGCCGCGGTTCACCGCCGCGCGGGTGATCGCCGCCATGCCGATCGCAACGGCGTGACCGTGCGGGATGCCGTAGTCGGACAGCGCTTCGACCGCGTGACCGATGGTGTGACCGAGGTTCAGGCACTGGCGGATGCCGTTGTCGTAGAGGTCGCGGGACACCACGTCGATCTTGTCCCGCACGCACATCGCGATCACGTCGTCCATGCAGTCCGCCGCGTTTTTGTCGGTGAGCAGATCGAGAAGCGGACGGTCACTGATGAAGCCGTACTTTATGACTTCCGCCATGCCGTCGCTGAAGTAAAGCGGGGACAGCGTCCGGATCGCGCCGGTGTCGCAGAGAACGAGGCAGGGCTCGTGGAACGCGCCCGCCTGATTCTTGCCGGACGCAAGGTCGACCGCGGTTTTTCCGCCGACGGACGAGTCGGTCGCCGCGATGACGGACGTCGGGCACTGCACGTATTTGATGCCGCGCAGATAGACCGCCGCCGCAAAACCGGTCAGGTCGCCGACGACGCCGCCGCCGAGCGCGAAGATCACGTCGGTGCGGGTGAGACGGCAGTCCGCGATGTGGTTGAGGAGCTGTTCGAGGGTCGTCATGGTCTTGGACGCTTCGCCGTGCGGGAAGACGAATTCCGGTGCCATGTCAAATCCGGCGTCCGCCAGACTTTTTGTCAGTGTTCCGCCGTAGAGAGGGAACACGTTGTCGTCGGAGACGATCACCGCGCGCCTCGGCTTGCCGAGCGCTTCGAGCGCATACTCGCCCGCACGGGCAAGCACGCCGTTTTCGATCATAATGTCGTATTTTCCTGCAGAAAGTTTCATAGGGGTACTCCTGAGATAAGATGAGGTCGATTCAGCCTCTGGAAATCCGGCGGAAGCCGTCAGATTTGCACAAACTGAATCATTTTTCACAGATTGAAAGTTTTTGAAACGGGGTTTGGGGAGAAACTTTTTTCAAAAAGTTTCTCCCCAACGTTCCCCTTTACACCATTTCGTAGAAGAACACAACGCCGGTACGCTTCGGAAGAGCGATTGTCAGACCGTCCGCGAGTTCTTCGGACGTCTTCACGAACGTTTCACCCGTGGTGGAATTCGTGAACGTGTAGGTTTTTCCTTCGTTCACGAACATTTTTGCGGTAAATTCTTCGTCGTCTGCGAGGGTGTTGCGGATGTACTGGATGTAGCCGCGGTCGTTGTCCGCGTCGTCGAACTGGACGGCGTACCAGTCGTGGTAGTCCTTGCGGCATTCCGTGAGCGGGTAGTAGTCGCCCGCGAGGATGATGTCCGCCGCCTTTTCCCAGATTTTCCGCATCCGGATGCCGGTTTCGAATTCCTTATCCGGACCGTTGAACCAGATCATCGAGGTCACGGACGGAACCATCGCGTTCTGGAAGGAGAACTCGTCGTTCGCTTCGTAGACCACGCCGTCGGTGCAGAGATCCGCGTCCCAGGTCATGTTGTGCGAACGGAAGTAGGGGATCCATTCGTGCATTTCATAGAACTGCTTCTGCTTGATCGGCAGATGACCGTAGCCGACGTCCGTGAAGTGCAGCGGAACCGCGCGGCGCATGGTCTCGAGGTCGTTACGCCGTCCGCCGGACGCGCAGGAGTCGATCCACAGACCGGGATTGCGGTAGATCAGCTCGTCCCAGTAGCGGAGGTAGCCCCGGACATGCCCGTTTTCAATCGCGCCGATGCGGTCTTCCGCTTCATGGCGTTCCCAGATGGGCTTCGGGTTGAAGTTGAAGTCCTGACGGTAGATGCGGATGCCGCTGTCCTTGATGATGGAATCGACGCGGTCGATCAGCCAGTCGCACGCCTCTTTGTTTCCGAGGTCGAGGAGGTGATTGCCGTTGGGATCGTCGGGCGCGAGGAGCCAGTTCTTATGCTCGTCGAACAGTTCGGTTCCGGGAACCACACGTTCCGGTTCGAACCACAGAAGGAAGCGGATGCCGTATTTGTCGCAGGCCCTGCCGATCGGACCGAGACCGTTCGGGAAGCGTTCCGCGTCGGGCTTCCACGTGCCGATGTGAGGCCAGTTGTAGTCGCACTTGTACCAGCCGGCGTCGATCCACCAGATGTCGGGCGTGTAGCCGCGGCGGACGTATTCTTCGATGCCGAGGAGCTGGTTTTCTTCGGTTGCCGCCGTGTGTTCGGGCTTGCCTTCGCATCCCCAGTGGTGCAGGCAGAGCGCCGGAGGGATCGGCTGACCGTCGCCTTCGCGCGGAAGGATGTGCGCGAGGTACCAGCGTCTCCACAGGTTGCGGCTGCGGGCTTCGTCCCCTTCGGTGATCATAAGGGTCAGGCGGGGTGTGATGATCGCTTCGCCCGGATGAAGCTTCATGTGACAGCGGAGCTGTCCGCAGAAGTACGAAACGCCGTCCGCGGTGCGCGCAACGTCCGCTTTCCACATATGGGGCCAGCCGACCGCCGCACGTACGACGAAATCCGTGAAGACGAGCTTCATGTACGGGAACGCGCCGTTGCAGGAAGTCGCGTCCTGCGGATGAATGGTCATGCCGCCGTCCTCAAGGGTGTCGGTGAACCATTCGTAGCCGTCGTCGCGGCAGGTGTCGCCGTTGCCGTGGACAAAGGATCTGAACTCGCCCGCAATGTCACCGCCGAGCACGATGTCGGAGATGACCGGGGAATCCGCGTCACCGTCGTTCCGGAATTCCGCGATCCATTCGGAAACGGGAAAATCGCGGTATTCGAGATGGGTTGCGGTGACGGTCAGACCGCAGGTTTCGCAGGTGCCGGAGTAGGTGTAGCGGATGATGTTCGCGTCGACCCGTTCGCGGGTGTACGAACGCTTGAACTGTGCGGGGATGCCCTGCATTTCCTTGCCGTTCACCTTGAACTTCAGCGGTACGCGGTCGTACATGACGCCGGCGTTCGCATCCTGGATGAACAGCTTGTTCATGAGGTTCATGTCCGCGCGTGTGGTTTTCTGATTCATGATGGGTTCCTTTCTGTATGAGATGAATTTATGTTTGCGGTGATATCCGGCGCATCAAAGCCTTCCTCAGGGGAGCAATGCTGTCAACTTTAGAAGGAATCAGGTTATCTTAAAGCCTTCCTCCGGGAGGAAGGTGGCGGCGAAGCCGTCGGAAGGAGAACGCGGCACTGGAAATTTGATTCGCTATATTTTGTAATCAAAGCAGAACTTACAGCCGCATGCCTTCGGCAGTTAGCTGAAATCGCTAGTGACGCATTCTCCCTCAGTCACTCCGTGACAGCTCCCTCCCGGAGGGAGCCATTTTTTGCACTATGAGATGAATTTATGTCAGTTCTGCGTATTCCCGAATTCCTTCACGAAGCGTCCGAGCTGCTTTGCAGCACGGCGGTTGATTTCCTCCGTCAGCTCCGGATCGTCCGCCGCCGTCCGCTTTGCGTAGTACGACGCGCGTTCGATCATGTCCGTGTCGCGGCACGTCGCCGCAAGGGTGAAGTTCATCTGTCCGTGCTGACGGATGATGCCGTTTTCTCCGATGAAGTCGCCGGGACCGCGCATTTCAAGGTCGTATTCCGCAATTTTGAACCCGTCGGAGGTGCTTTTGATCGCGTTCAGACGGTCCTTCGCCACCGGACTTTTCGAATCGGATACCAGAATAAAGTACGATTTCGCCTTGCCGCGTCCGACGCGTCCGCGCAGCTGATGGAGCTGGGACAGCCCGAACCGTTCTGCGTTTTCCACGATCATCAGCGTTGCGTTCGGTACGTTCACCCCGACCTCGATGACCGTCGTCGAGACGAGTACGTCGAGTTCCCCCGACGCGAACTCCGCCATGACGGCTTCACGCTGTGCCGGCTTCTGCTTTCCGTGGACGTATCCGACCTTCAGATCCGGCAGAGCCTCTGCCAGAACCTCCGCGAACACCGTCGCCGCCTTCAGCGGAACCGACGTGTCGCGCCAGTTTTCCACAAGGGGCACGTCCGCCATTTCGTCGGTGTCGTTCCCGTCGTAGCTCTTCGCGTACGGATCGTCCTCCGCTTCGTCGACCGCGGGACAAACCACGTAGACCTGATGTCCTTCCTGTTTCTGTTTCCGGATGAACGCGTTCAGGCGTTCGCGGTAGCGTTCGTCCACGATGAAGGTGTCGATTTTCTGTCGTCCCGCCGGAAGTTCGTCGATGCGGGAAACGTCGATGCTCCCGTACGTCGCGAGGGTCAGCGTGCGCGGGATGGGTGTTGCGCTCATGACGAGGCAGTGGACGTCCGCCGCTTTTTCGAACAGTGCCGCACGCTGGGTCACGCCGAACCGGTGCTGCTCGTCGATGACGGCGAGTCCGAGACGGTCGATGACGGTTCCTTCGGAGATCAGCGCGTGCGTGCCGATCACCACGTCGATGGTATGGCTGTCAGGTCCGTCGTCATTCAGCCCTGAACCATTCCGAACGGAATTGTTCAGACCCGCGAGGATGCGTTCGCGTTCTTTCTTTTTCGTTGAGCCGGTGAGCAGGGCACAGGTGATCCCGAGTTTTCCGAAGAGTCCGGAGAGGTCCTCGTAATGCTGATTCGCGAGAATTTCGGTCGGCACCATCAGCGCGGCACGGTATCCGTTTTTGACGGCGATGTAGATTGCCGCCGCCGCAACGATGGTTTTGCCGCTGCCGACGTCGCCGGTGAGGATGCGGTTCATGAGGGATTCGCCGCCCATGTCCGCCGCGATCTCGTTGACCGAACGCCGCTGTGCGTTCGTGAGTTCAAACGGAAGTACCGCCTTGAACGCCGCGGCGTCCTCATGGGACAGCTTCATCGGGATGGTGTTGTCCCGCCGCAGTTTCGCGCCGGAGAGGGCGATGGAGAGAAACATCAGGTAGAGTTCGTCGAACACCAGACGCCGCTTCGCCCCCTCAAGCGCGTCCATGGATTCCGGTTTATGGATATTCGTGAGAGTGCAGCCGAGGGTGGGCAGATGAAGCTCCGCGAGCGCATCGGACGGCAGGAATTCGGCGATCTCGTTTCCGCACATCCGCAGGGCGTCGCGGACGAGGGAAGCCATCATTTTCTGTGTGAGACCGGCGGAGAGGGGATAGACCGGCACGATGTCGGGAAGGGGAACTCCTTCCGCATACGGTTCGCAGATGGGGCTGTTGATCTTGAGTTTGGATTTTTCCAGCGTGAATTTTCCGAAGAAGCGGAACGACGCACCGGTGGTGAGCTTGTCACGGAGGTAGGTCTGGTTGAAGTAGGTGATCTCAACGGCATCGGTCTCGTCGAACGCGCGGACCTTGAGCAGAGTCATGCCGCGACGGATCATGCTGACGGAGGGTTCCGCCGCGATGGTCAGCAGGACGGAAAACGGTCCGTCAGACTCGCCGTTCCGGAGTTTTTCGCGGATTTCGGCAAGCGTGACCGTATCTCCGCGGTTCTGATATGCGCGCGGATAACACCGGAGAAGATCCCCGGCGGTGAGGATGCCCATCTTCAGCAAAGCCGCAGCACGCGCCTCACCGACCCCGCGGAACGCCGTCACGGGGGTATCAAGTTTCGATGTTTCAGAATTCATAAATCTACGTATTCACTATTTTATAGTACAATGATTTGATTCTATTATGTTAGCACAAAAATCTGTATATTTCAAGTATAATTTTGCATCTTCCGGGGGTGAGTGCGGATTGTTTGTTCGGGGGAGACGGTCGCTTTCTTGAAAGAAAGCACGAGACACTTCGTGTCTCCGCAAAGAACTTTAATCTGTTGTAGCCGTTTATTGCAGTTTATATAGGTTAGTAAAAAGGGGATTTTGGATGGGTCTGTGCGCTGACATATAGACTATCCCAGCTGACAAAATATGAGCGATCCAATTTCTGAGGAAGGGTGGAGACGGAAGTCAGGGGCCACCGAGACCCTGACTTCCCTCGCCGTATGGTGTAACCTTGATTTCGTGCTATCGTTCGCAATCTCTCTACGTGAAGCAACTGCCCGCTCGGCTTGGCTGCCGCCGTCCTCGCTTCTGTCAGGAAGAGCGGCTGACGTCAAGTTTTGACTAACGCAAAGCACGAACGGCGGCAGCCAAGGAGTGCGGTGTTATATTAACAGTAGCTGAATTCTAAAAGGGCGCACTAGATCACGGATACGGAAGGGTCGAGCGCTGAACAAAACGGAGTTTTGAGAAGTCGCTCTACTATTCCTCATGATCTTTATGACTATATGGCTACAGGTCTAACAAACTTAAGCCGTACTCCACCAAAAATTTTCCCCTTTTCCCCTTCTATATCATATCAGCCCCACAAACCGGTTCCCGCAGACCAAAGAGGTTTGGAGGAGAGTTTGAGAGGAACCTTTCCTCTGAAAAGGTTCCTCTCAAAAACGAACGCTCTGCCCACCCTCCACTTGACTCCGTCCATAAAATCTGTTATAATGAAGAAAAAATTCATCCGACCCACGAGGTACCTATGGCAGGCAAAGTAATATTTCTGAACGGCGTCACGAGCTGCGGGAAGACGACCGTTGCGGAGTGCATCAAGGCGATGTGCAGCGAACCGGTCTATGTGTTCTCCAACGATATTTTCCACAATATGGTTTCGCCGCGCGCCTATGAAAAGCACGAGAGCGCGTTCTGGCATTTCGTTGCCGATACGATCACCGCGCAGTACTACGCCGCACGCGGGTGCGTGGATGCCGGGTTTACCGTCCTCATCGACGGAATGCTCCTCGACCTGCCCGAATATACCGAACGATTCGGCAAACGGAACATTGAACTGGTGAACGACATCTTCGCGGGATGCGACTTCACCCTCATTGACCTCACCTGCCCGCCGGATGAACTCCGCCGGCGCAATATCGCGCGCGGCGACCGCGGCGTCCGCCAGTCCGACGAACAGCTTTCCTTTATGACGAAGGACTATCACGCCGACCTCACCGTTGACGTCATGACCTCCATGCCCGACGAAACGGCGGAGGCAATCATGCACCTCTGCGGTCTGCCGTTCGACGACAGCGCGTACCCCGCCGGATACAACGCAAAGCTCCGCCTCCGCTTCCTCACGGCTGTGCTGAAACCGTATGACGTCCGGGTCGTCTCCCTCGCCGCATCCGACGATGTACGGGAACCCCTGTATGTCCGGCTCGCCGGAGCACGTACGGATGCCGCACTCGAAGAACTCGGTTCACGCGGATACGAAATTTATCCCGACCGCGCCATGCGTCTCTCGTCCGACTGCCGTGTGCGCGAACTTGTCAGCGTCATTCCGTGGTACGGCTTACCGGTGATCGATGCGACGGACTACCTCGGAAAGACGGTCACCGTGACCGTCGACCGCCCGAAGGGAAGTGCCCATCCGGAACATCCCGATATGACCTACGGCGTGAATTACGGTTACATCGAGTACGGTCTCACCATGCCGGACGGGGACGAAATCGACGCCTATATCCTCGGCGTGGACGAGCCGGTCAGCGAATTCAGGGGCACCGTCGCCGCCGTCATCCACCGCCGCGACGATGACGAAGACAAGCTCATCGTCGTCCCGGAAGGAATGTCCGTCACCCGCGAACAGATCCGCCGGGAAACGAATTTCTGTGAGCAGTATTTCGACAGCGTGATCTATATGGAAGTGGAATAAGCCGACAAAAAACGAAACTGCACGATACCGGAAACGGTATCGTGCAGTGTTTTTATTTCTTTTTCTGTCCGTAATATGCGTTCGGACCGTGCTTGCGGTCGAAATGCTTGCGGAGCAGAACGGACTGCATCCGTTCCGCCGCCTTTTCCGGCGTATCGCAGATCAGCTCCGTGTTCAGTGCCATCTTCGCGACGTATTCGAGGATCACGGCGTATTCCACCGACTTCATCGGGGTCTTGTTCCAGGTGAACGGGCCGTGCGAGTGAACGAGAACCGCGGGAACGCGCATCGGATCAATGCGGTTTTCCTCGAAGTGTTCCGCAATCACGCGTCCGGTTTCCAGTTCGTATTCGCCGCCGATCTCTTCCGCCGTCATCTGACGGGTGCAGGGGATCGGACCGTCGAAATAGTCCGCATGAGTGGTGCCGTAGTCATTGATCGCACGTCCCGCCTGCGCATAAACGGTCGCCCATTCGGAATGGGTGTGCGTGATGCCGCCGATTGCCGGGAAACGGCGGTACAGCTCCAGATGCGTCGGCGTGTCGGACGAGGGATTCAGATCCCCTTCGACCTTTTCACCGGTCATGAGATCGATCACGGGCAGCATGTCGGGCGTCAGTTCGTCGTATTCCACGCCCGACGGCTTGATCACAACCAGCCCCTTCTCACGGTCAATACCGGAGACGTTGCCCCACGTGAAAATCGCAAGCCGGTACTTCGGAATCGCAATGTTCGCCTCATACACCTGCTTTTTCAGTTCTTCCAACATATGTATATACCTCTTTGTTTGGATTTTTCCGGGGAAGAAACTTTTTGAAAAAAGTTTCTTCCCCGAGCCCCATCTTCAAAAACTTTTAAACGATATGGACGGACAAAGTCGGGTGCAGGGCGATGGGAATACCGAGCCGGAACCGCAGTGTACAAAATCCCATAACTTCAAATCTGCACTTACTTTGTCAGCAAAATAGTTTAAAGATTTTTGGATGGGGTCCGGGGAAACCTTTTTGCAAAAAGGTTTCCCCGGAAAACTCCCCCTAATCAATAAATTCAAAGTCCATGTCGTCGACGTAGACGAGGTCGCCTTCTTTGCAGCCGGCTTCGCGGAGGCGGTCGATGATGCCCGCCTTGATGAGGGTGCGTTCGAAGTACATGAGGGATTCGCGGTCGCTGAAGTTGACGCGTCCGACGAGGGCGGAAGCCCATGCGCCGTCGACGTGGAAGGAAGCGTCGTCGCCGCGGGTGATGGTGACGGCGTCCGCGCCTTCGATGAGTTCCTCTTCGTCCGCGGGAGCGATTTCGGTTTCGTAAACGGTGACCGGCGGGAGGTCGGTCAGCATGTACGCGATCTCGTCAACGAGGGTTTTCAGCCCCATCTTGCGGGAAGCGGAAATGTAGATCACGTCGTAGCCGAATTCCGCACAGCGGCGTTCGAGCGCCGCGCATTCCTCGGAGAGTTCGGGAAGCTCGATGAATTCGTCTTCGCTGTCCACGAGAAGGTCCGCCTTGTTCGCCGCGATGATGCGCGGACGGTCGGCAAGCTCGGGCGAGAACTTGCGGAGTTCGTCCGAGATGGTTTCAAAGTCCTCGACGGGGGTGCGGCCTTCGGTGCCGGAGACGTCAACGACCTGCACGAGCATGCGGCAGCGTTCGATGTGGCGCAGGAAGGAATGACCGAGACCGAGACCTTCGGATGCGCCTTCGATCAGACCGGGGATGTCCGCCATGACAAAGCCGGATTCGCCGCCGGTCGAAACAACGCCGAGGTTCGGTTCGAGGGTCGTGAAGTGGTAGTCCGCAATCTTCGGACGTGCGGCGGAAACTGCCGCCAGCAGGGACGACTTTCCGGCGGACGGAAGCCCCGCCAGACCGACGTCGGCGATCATTTTCAGTTCGAGAACGACTTCGCGTTCTTCGCCCGGCAGACCGCTCTTCGCGAAACGGGGAATCTGACGGGTCGGGGTCGCAAAATGACGGTTGCCCCAGCCGCCGCGTCCGCCTTTGCAGAGAGTGAAGTCCGCGCCGTCGTCTTCGGACATGTCGTGGATGATCTTTCCGGTCTCGGCGTCGCGCAGAAGAGTTCCGCGCGGAACGAGGATGATGACATCCTCGCCGTTCGCTCCGTGGTACTTGGATCCGGCACCGTCGCCGCCGTTTTCGGCGATGAACTTGCGCTTGTAGCGGAACGCGAGCAGGGTGTTGGAGCCGTCGTCGACGCGGAAAATGACGTTGCCGCCGTTGCCGCCGTCGCCGCCGTCCGGACCGCCCTTTGCGACGTACTTTTCACGACGGAAGGATACGACGCCGTTGCCGCCGTTGCCGGCTTTGACGAAAATTTTTATCTTATCAATAAACATTACTGTTCTCCGTTGGTGTCCGTGGGATCGGTGGACTCACGGACGATCTTGATGTTGTTCACGAGGTTGTAGTGATTCAGACGGTACTGTTCGATGCTGTGCTGGATAATTTCCATCGCTTCCTCGCGGCTGCCGGTTTCGTCAACGACGGTGTCCTTGTTTTCAAGGGTCTTGTAGACGGTAAAGAAATGCTTCATTTCGTCGAAGACGTGCTTCGGCAGATCGGTCATGTGCTTGTAGCTGTTGTAGTACGGGTCGGTGAAGGGAACGGCGATGATCTTTTCGTCGAAACGTCCGCCGTCGACCATCTTGATGACGCCGATGGGGTAGCACTGAACGAGCGTCAGCGGAGCGATCTCCTCGGAGCAGATGACGAGTACGTCGAGCGGGTCGTCGTCGTCCGCATAGGTCAGCGGAATGAAGCCGTAGTTTGCCGGATAGTGCGTGGAGGTGTGAAGGATGCGGTCGAGCTTGAGAAGACCGGTGCCCTTGTCAAGTTCGTATTTGATCTTGCTCCCCTTGGTGATCTCAATCACCGCAAAAAACGATTCGGGAGTAATTTTTTCAGGAGAAAAATCGTGCCAGATGTTCATGGGAATTAAGTTTTGCGGTGAAAACTTTTTCGAGAAAAAGGTTTTCCCCGCGCCCCTTTCAAAAAGCTTAAATCTGTTACAGGGACAGAGAATGTGCGTATTTTACGCGGATCAGTTAAAATCAGGAATCCCCCTCAACAAAAAATCTGCACAAACTTTGTCAATCCATCCAGTTTAAAAGTTTTTGAAGAGGGGTGAAGACTTCCGCAGGAAGTCTTCTGGGGAGGAACTTTTTCTCAAAAAGTTCCTTCCCGGAAAACTATATTTTATAATCACTCCCCGAACATTTCGCGGGCGATGTCGGAGAGGATGGAGATGCCGCGGACGATGTCTTCGTCGGAGGGCATGGAGTAGTTCAGGCGGAAGGAATCGGAGGGCGCTTCGGTGTCGCAGTTGAATGCGGTGCCGGGAACGACGGCGACCTTCTGGGCGAGGGCCTTTTTAATGAATTCGGAGCTGTCGGTGCCGTTCGGGAGGGTGCACCACAGGAAGAGACCGCCTTCGGGACGGGTGTACTTCACGCACTTCGGCATGTGCTTGTCAAGTTCGGAGAGCATGAGTTCCGCCTTGGCGCGGTAGATGCCGCGGATCTTTTCGATGTGACCGTCGATGTCGCGTTCGGTCATGTAGCGGTGGCAGAGCATCTGGAAAAAGTTGTTGGTGTGAACGTCTTCGACCTGCTTTGCGACGACCATCTTGGAGATAACGTCCTGCGGGCCGCAGACATAGCCGATGCGCATGCCGGCGGAGAGAATCTTGGAGAAGGAGGAGCAGTAGATGACGATGCCGTCTTCGTCGAAGGACTTGTAGGTCGGAACGTTTTCACCCGCGAAGCGGAGTTCGCCGTACGGGTTGTCTTCGAGAATCAGTACGCCGTACTTCTTCGCGAGCTCGTAGACCTTCTTACGGTTTTCGAGGGTGGAAGTGATGCCCATCGGGTTGTGGAAGGTGGGGATGACGTAGATGAACTTTGCGTTCGGGGTTTCCGCGAGGGTCTTTTCGAGGATTTCCACGTCGATGCCGTCGTCGTTCAGCGGAACTCCCACGGGAGTCGCACCGAGGGCACGGAAGGAGTTGAGCGCGCCGATGAAGCTCGGGTTTTCGCAGATGACAACGTCGCCTTCGTTGCAGAGTGCCTTGGTGGTCAGTTCGATGCCCTGCTGACCGCCGGTGGTGATGATGGTGGTATCGAAGTCACGTCCGATGCCGAACTTTTCCTTCATGCGTGCTTCAACAGCGGTACGCAGAGGTGCGTAGCCTTCGGTGATGCCGTACTGCAGGGCGACGTTCGCCTGATTCTTGAAGATGTCGGCAGAGATTTCCGCGAGTTCTTCGGACGGGAAGGACAGGGGAGAGGGGTTGCCTGCCGCAAAGCTGATGATGGTCGGGTCGGTGAGGGATTTGAAGATCTCACGGATCGCGGACGGCTTGAGGCTGGCAAGTTTGTTTGAAATCTTATATTCCATTTGATGTATTGTCTCCGTTTTTTCGTAGAATTTTCATTCCAATATTTTATCACAGTTCCGGCGAAAAAACAATAGCGATAATGTGAAGAATTCTTCGCTGAGGGCGGGATATCTTTATGGTATTAATGAAACGTGTTGTGTCAGTAAAATACTGTCAGCCGAAGAAGGAATAAGGTTTTCTTAAAGGCCCCATCCGGGAGGGGGCTGTCACCGCAGGTGACTGGGGGAGAATGCGGCACGAACGATTTCAGCTCTCTGCCGAAGGCATGCGGCTGTGGTTTTTGCTTTGATTACAAAATATAGCGACTCAAATTTTTAGTAACGCGTTCTCCTTCCGACGGCTTCGCCGCCACCTTCCTCCCGGAGGAAGGCATTCTGACAACCTGATTTCCTCTTAAGTTGACAGCATTGCATCCGGGAGGGGGCCTCTTTTCATGTTCAGCCGACACACTATGGATTAATGAAAGAATCCTTCAACGAACCTTGACACCGTTCCTTCAATATGCTAAAATCGATTCATACCAAACGTTTTATTCAGTACAGGAGGTTCCAAATGACGGAATACGGCTACAACTTCGACTACACGAAAACCATGATGATGAAGATGTACCTCGCCACACCCGACCGGCGCGGCGGCTCGGACGTCAACATCAATTTCGAACGTGCGCTTGATATCATCCAAAAGACCGATGCGCTCACGCAGGGCGTACACAAGATCATCTACCTCGTAGGCTGGCAGTACAACGGGCACGACGACCGCTATCCGGGATTTTTCGAGGTGAACGAAGCGCTGAAATGCCCCGGAGACGCGTCCGCGCGCGACAGCCTTCTCCGGCTCATGGAAGAAGCCAAAAAGTACAACACCACGGTCAGCTTCCACATCAACTTCACCGATGCATACGATGACTCCGAACTTTTCCCGGAATACCTCGCGGCAGGTGCGCTGATCCGGAAGCCGGACGGCACGCCCGATCCCATCGAGGAATACAACGGCAAGCCGTGCTACAAGGTTTCGTTCTATGAAGAGTGGAACAGCGGGCTGTTCCGCCGCCGCTTCGACCGCCTTCTCGACTTTCTTCCCGTTGCGGAGACCGGCACGGTCCACGTGGATAACTTCCAGTGCTACTACAACAACGCTCCGGAAGTTGACATCGCCGACGCGCAGGCGGCACGCAATCAGATGATCGACTACGTGAAGTCCCGCGGTCTGGACGTCACCTCCGAATTCACCTACCGCGAAGGTCCCGACGGACGGGACAACTACAACCACTACTGCATGGGAAATCCCGTCTACCCCATCGCGACCCTTGGACGCATCGCCGCGCTCTGGTGGTTCGACAACATCCGCGACGACGAATACCTCGAATATCCTCCGCAGCAGTTCGGCGGCGGTCTTTCGCACGATCTGGCGTTCTGCGACACCTTCTACGGCAACGTCCACGGCGAGCACCTCTGGAGGGGCGGGAATCTGCGGAACGACGCATGGATCGCGCCGTTCGTCCGTGAATTCTGCATGATCCAGCTCCCGTACTTCTATCTCTGTGCCCACAAACGCGAACGCATCGAAAACGATGAATCGGGCAAGACGGCGTACTTCTCGGACGGTGTAATCAGCCGCTCCTCCGACAAAACCATTACGGAAAACGGTGTCGTACTCAAAGACGCCCACAGCGTTCTCCTTCCGCTGTTCTGGAAGGCTGACACGTACATTTTCTACAGCGACGACGCATTCGACGGTGTACGGGATATCCCCGGCTGTACCTTTGCGGAAGCGAAGGTTTCCCGCATCACGGCGGACGGCGCGGAATTCCTGTACGAAACGACTGTCACGAACGGACAAATCCTCATCAAGGCAAGTGCAGGAGAAGCTCTTCTCATTGAAAAGTTAGGATGATCTGTGGAAGGGGAGGTTCTGCAGGGCGTTCGTTTTTGAGAGGAACCTTTTCAGAGGAAAGGTTCCTCTCAAACTCTCCTCCAAACCTCTTTAGACTGCGGAAGCCGGTTTGTGGAGCTGATATGATATAGAAGGGGAAAAGGGAAAAATTTTTGGTGGAGTACGGCTGAAATTTGTTAGACCTATAGACATATAGTCATAAAGATCATGAGGAATAGTGGAGCGACTTCTCAAAACTCCGTTTTGTTCAGCGCTCGACCCTTCCGTATACTGGATTCAGTGCGCCTTTATAGAATTCAGCTACGGTAAGACTAACACCG